>JAZFZX010000229.1:0-3105 GCA_036444135.1 Kiloniellales bacterium
GTCCTGACGGTCGGCGTGGTGACCAAGCCGTTCCACTTCGAGGGCGTCCGGCGCATGCGCGTGGCCGAGGCCGGGCTTGACGAGCTCGCCAAGCAGGTCGACACGCTCATCGTCATTCCCAACCAGAACCTGTTCCGGGTCTCGGACGACAAGGCGACCTTCGCGGATGCCTTCCGGATCGCCGACGAGGTGCTGCATTCAGGGGTGCGCGGGGTGACCGATCTCATGGTCATGCCGGGTCTGATCAACCTGGACTTCGCCGACATCCAGTCGGTGATGGCGGAGAAGGGCAGGGCGATCATGGGCACCGGCGAGTCCGAGGGCGAGAACCGGGCGTTGGAGGCGGCCGAGGCGGCGATCTCCAACCCGCTGCTCGACGACGTCTCGATGCAAGGCGCGCGCGGGGTGCTGATCAACATCTCGGGCGGGCTGGACCTGACCCTGTTCGAGGTCGACCAGGCGGCCAACCGGATCCGCGAGGAGGTCGACCCAGAGGCCAACATCATCTTCGGCTCGGTCTTCGACCAGCGCCTCGAGGGGCGCATGCGGGTCTCGGTCGTGGCCACCGGCATCGATGCCGAGGCGGGCACCGAGCGCCCCAAGGCGGTGCTCAGCCTGATCGTCAGCCGCAGCGTCGAGGCGGACTCGGCGCGGAAGGAGGCGACCGCGAGTCCCGCCGAGCAAATCCCCGAGGTGCCCGGCGCCGAAGCCGAAACGGCAAAGGCCGACGATGCGGCGGCGACGGGGGCCGATCACACCGGCGCCAAGCCCCCCGGCGAGGCGGAAAGCGCTCCCGCGATGACGGCTCCGGCGCCCGAGGAACCCTCGAAGACGGCGCCGATCCGGAGCATTGCTCCGGCCGACGACGAAGCGACGGAGACTCCGGTGAGCGGGCCGGCGACCGCGACGCGCGAGACGACGGCCCCCGCCGGCGATGTCGTATCCCGGGAGGACGCCCGGCCCAAGCAACCCAAGAGTAGTGATCCGTCCGGCCAAGTCGGATTCTTCTCCTGGATGGTGGGGCGCGGAAGCGCCGGCGCGGAGGAAAACTTCGAAAAGGGTGACCGGCACTATTACGGCCAGGGCGTGCGCAAGAACCTGGCGCTCGCGCTGCGCTCGTACCGAAAGGCCGCGGACCTCGGCCACGCGGCGGCGCAAAACCGGCTCGGCTGGATGTACGAGAAGGGCGAGGGCGTCGAAGCGGACTACAGCGAGGCGGTGAATTGGTACCGGCGCGCCGCCGAGCAGGGCCACGTCAACGCCATGAACAACCTCGGCTACATGTACCGCCAGGGCTGGGGCGTAACCCAGAGCTACTCCGAGGCCCTGCGCTGGTTCCGCAAGGCCGCCGAAAAGTACGACAGCTACGCCGAATACAACATGGGCCAGATGTACGAAAACGGCTGGGGCGTCGAGAAGGACCTGGAGGAGGGCATCCGCTGGTTCCGCAGGTCCGCCGCGCGCGGTCACGAATGGGCCGCCAAGCGGCTCGAGGAGCTGGGGATCAAGACCTAGCCGCCGGGCCTCGGCAGGGTGGCCTCGGTCAGGCGGAGGCGGCCGATCGGTGGATTCGATTTCAGGCTAGCTTGGGGCCTGTGCCAATGGGTGCCGCCTTCTCGACCGACCGCATGGCCGTTTGCTGGAAGAAAAAGACCGGCGGCGTGGATAGGCGCGTCCTGGCCGTGGCCCAACATCACCGATCACGCCTAGCTCGGCTGCCGCGTTCAATCCGTTCCCGGCCTCGATCTGTTGACGTAAGGCCATGTGCGCGCGCTGCATCCGACCTTCAGTTGCCAACGCGCGGCGGGTTGTTACTTCCGGCCGGGCCTGCAACGTGGCCGCCTGATCGGCTAGAGGCTTGCGCAGGAAGGCGACCACCTCCGCACGGTCCTCGACCGCTTCGGCAAGGGGCGCCTCCGAACTGGTTCCCTGCGCGATAGCTTGCACGTCCGCAAGATTGGCTGGCACGCGCCCACGGTCCAGGACCGCGACAGCATCGGCCACGGCGCGCCGAACCAATACATCTTCCTCAGCCTTGGCCCGCTCTATCCCTGCCCGGATGCGCGCCCGCGCCGAAGGGCTCAAGTCCTGGTCAAAGCGCCCGTCGAGCAACGCCGTGGCGTCCGGGAAGCGTCCCGCTGCGTTGAAGCCACGGGCCGCCGCCTCGATATTGGCCTGGCGCGCAATCGTGCGCTGGTCGCGTTCCGCGTCGGGCGTCATGGTGCCGGCAAACTTGGCGATGATCCTGTCGGTTTCTTGAAGAATACCCGGCAGCGCATCCGGGTCGCGCTCGACTTGGCCGACCGTGACGTTGATCGCCGCCTCTACCGAATCGTCCGCGCTCCGCTGCCGGGCAGCGAGGGCCAGGCCACCGGCCCCGTTTGCAATGCGCCGGCCGCGCTTCAAAAGCTCTAGGCGCAGTGCCTCCATTGCTCCCGGAGAGACACCCTTCAACCCCGAAATGATCTCGCCAATCAGTCCTCCGCCCTTGTCTCCAAGGCCGATGAACTTCTCGAAATCGATTAGAAAATCGGGCCGTGACGGGTCGTCCTCGGTTGCACGCCGCCGCAGCTCCGCCGTCGTCTTGCCATCGAAGGCGGTCTCGCCCTCAGTGGTAGAGGTCGCGTCATGCTGTATTTGCAGCCTGTCGGCTTCCCGGCGTAAAACATCGCCGACATCCCCAATCGCCGCGCCGACATCCTCAAGCCCACGTCCGGCGAACTGTGCAAAATCGGGAACCGTCAAGCCCGGGTCTCGGACGACTTCTTGCTTCGGTACGTCGCCGGCATCGGGCAGCTTTAGCCGTCCGCGCGCGCGGCGCGGGATGCCGGCGCCCTGGCTGCCAAGACTCGCGCGAGGTAGCGTTATCGCCACGTCAGGCGCCCCTCGTGCGCCGCGCCAGCGCGATTATCTCTATCGCCATATCTTCTGTGTACCCGTCCTGGACCAGCTTCAAGAACCGGGCGATCTCTTCCGCAGTCGCCTCGTTCGGCTTCGGCTCGGGAGGCTCCTGGCGCGGGAGACGTTTGGGGCAGTAGTTCCAGAGGCGGGTATCAACCAACCTCCGGGCTTCTTCGTCTGGGACACGTTTCACCAGATCGTTTG
>JAZFZX010000230.1:0-3905 GCA_036444135.1 Kiloniellales bacterium
CCGCGCCGCGGCACGGCGCGCCAGTTCGAGCATGACGGCGACGGCGCTGGCGTTGTCGTCCGCCCCCGGCGTGCCGAGGACGGTGTCGTAATGGGCGCCGACGATGTGGGGCGCGGGGTCTGCGGGCACGCCGGGAAGATCGGCGATCAGGTTGGCGACCCGCCGGCCGGCGTAATCGTAAGTCTGTTCGGTAACCGTGAGCCCCGCCGCGTGGAAGGCCTGGCGCAGGTAGCCCTCGGCCCGGTCAAGCCCGTTGCCCCTGAGAACGGAGCGTTCGCCGATCTCGGTGCTGAGCGTCCAGACGTGGCGGCGGAGCGCCTCGATCAGTTCGGCGTTCGCCGTCGCCTCCGGAGGCATGGGCTTCGTTTCCTTCGCTGTCGCCGTCCGCCCGGCTTGCGGTCCGGCACATGTTACACCAAAGGCGAGGGCGACGAGGATCGCGGGGAGACAAAGGAAGGAGAAAGGGAAGCGACACACCGGGGTGCTGTCGCGACAACGCACCGCGCCGGCGCGACTAACCTAGCATTTCGTAAGACGGCGCAATCCACGTACTTTGTCGACGCCGTCAGCGCTTTTCCTGGTCCCGCGCCATTGTCGGCGCCAGCGCCAGGGTGTGGCGGGCGATCACCAGCTCCTCGTCGGTCGGCAGGACCCAGACAGACACCACGCTCGCCGCCGTGCTGATGCGCGGACCGTGGCGCACGTTAGCGGCCTCATCGAGGGTGATGCCCAGCCATGACGAATCGGTGCACACTCGGCGGCGCACTTCGGCCGCGCGAGCGCCAATACCCGCCGTGAACACCAGGGCGTCGATACCGCCGAGCGCGGCGGCCAGCGAGCCCACCTCGCGTACGATGCGATAGCAGAACAACTCCACTGCCTCAGCGGCGGCCGGCGCGTCGCTGGCCAGCAGGGTGCGCATGTCGGCACTGAGCCCCGAAACGCCGAGCAGACCCGAGCGGTTGTACAGCAGATCAGTCAACGTCGGCTCGTCGAGACCCTCCTCGCGCATGAGGTAGAGCAGCGCGCCGGGATCGATCGCGCCGCAACGCGTGCCCATGACCAGGCCGTCGAGGGTGGAGAAGCCCATAGTGGTGGCGACGCCACGACCGTTCCGGACTGCGCACAGGCTGGTCCCATTGCCGAGGTGGGCGATCACCAGCCGGGCCGGCAACTCGTCCCCGCTGACGTCGGGCAGGGCGCCGGTCACGTACTCGTAAGATAAGCCGTGGAAGCCGTAGCGGCGCAAACCCTTGTCCCAGAATTCCCGCGGCAGTGAAAGGCGCACCGCCGCCCGTGGCTGGCCGGCGTGGAAGGCGGTGTCGAAGCAGGCCACTTGGGGCAGGCCGGGCCGCCGCTCCGCCACGACGCGGATGGCGGCTACGTTGTGCGGCTGGTGGTGCGGCGCCAGCGGCGCATAACCGGCCAACTCGTCGAGTAGCGCCGGCGTGACTCGCGCGTGGCCGCGGTTCTCGGGGCCGCCATGCACGACCCGGTGGCCGGCCGCGACCAGCCGCGATGTCGCAACCGCCCGGTCGAGCCAATCCAACAGAACGGCCAGCGCGCCGTCGTGATCGGTGATACCGGCGATGTCCTCTTCCGGCGGCAGAGGGGCAGGGGCAGCGCCGGCAGCGCCGGATTCGAGATCGAATCTCGCGGAGTGGCCGATGCCTTCGATTTGGCCGCGGAGACGCAAGGCCGGGTCGGCGTCCGCGGCCGCAGCCGTTTCGAACAGGGCGAACTTGAGGCTCGACGAGCCGGCGTTGAGCACCAGGATGGCGTCGCTCATGGCGCCATGCCATCGCTCGCCTGGGCGATCACTTGGTCCGGCGTATCGAAGGGCAGGGAACTCAACACGGGATCAGCGGTTCTTGGTCAACGAAGGCAGCTTGCCTGTAACCCTAGCCCAAAAGCGCGCGCAGAAGAACGGCGACGGAAAGGGCAGCGCAACCCCGCATCGGAAGTGACCTTGGAACCGTGGAACTCCAGCTTCAGCCAACGGTCAAAATCCAGCCTCAAAACCTCGTTCGGACTTCGCACGTATCGCTTTGGCGCGCGCCTCCATCCGCTCTGCCTCATCGGCACGCGCGGTCTGTCGGAGTAGTGCAGCATAGGTTTCCAAGCTCGTGGCCACATCCGGATGCTCGGGTCCGAGGGCCTTTTCCCAGATCGCCAGAGAGCGCTGGTAGAGAGGCTCGGCCTCGGCGTATCGGCCCTGGGCACGGTAGAGTTCCGCCAGGTTGTTGAGGCTCTGGGCCACGTCGGGATGCTCGGGTCCCAGGGCCTTCTCCGAGATCGCCACAGAGCGCTGGTAGAGAGGCTCGGTCTCCGCGTAGTGGCCTTGGGTATAGCAGAGTAGCGCCAGGTTGTTGAGGCTCGTGGCCACATGCTCCGGCCCCAGGACCTGCTCCTTGATTGCCAGCGACTGCTCGTAGAGCGGCTCGGCCTCCGTATAGTGGTCTTGGGCTTCGCAGAGTAGCGCCAGGTTTCTGAGGCTCCGGGCCACATTTGGATGCTCGGGTCCGAGGGCCTTCTCCCAGATCGTCAGAGAACGCTGGTAGAGCGGCTCGGCCTGCGCGTAGTGGCCTTGGGCGTGGTAGAGCGCCGCCAGGTTGTTCAGACTGGTGGCCACGTCCGGGTGCTCCGGCCCCAGGGCCTTTTCCCAGATCGCCAGGGCTCGCTTATTCAGCGGCTCGGCCTCGGCGTAGTGGCCTTGGGCATAGTAGAGCAGCGCCAGGTAGTCGAGGCTCTGGGCCACATCGGGATGCTCGGGTCCGAGGGCCTTTTCTTCGATCACCAGAGAGCGCCGGTAGAGCGGCTCGGCCTCCGCGTAGTGGCCTTGGGCTCGATAGAGTCCCGCCAGGTTGTTGAGGCTCTGGGCCACGTCCGGGTGCTCCGGCCCCAGGGCCTTTTCCCGGATGACCAGCGCCCGCTTGTGCAGCGGCTCGGCCTCCGCGTAGTGGCCTTGGGCTTCGTAGAGTAGCGCCAGGTCATTGAGAAGGACGGCAGTGGACGGATCATTCGGGCCAAACTCTTCCGTCCCCAGTCTCAAGGCTTCCTTGGCATAGGGTTCGGCCTCCGAGTAGCGGCCTTGCTGGTATAGGGAGTTGTAACTGTTGTAAGCCTCCATCAACTCGGACGACTGCCCAGAGGCCACGTCGGGATCATGAGCCGCGGCAAGGCGGAGAATCGTGCGTCGAACATGCATGGATTTCGGCCTTTCAGCGGTCGGCATCGAAACCAGCGGGTCAGGGCAGCGTATCTAATTTTGATGATGAAGACGAGCTTCGGGAAACTGCGCCGATGTCCGCTATGGGTCAAAAGCGGACGTAAACCCGAACACCCAATTACGTCCGCTTTCGGGGGCTAAGCGGACATTCAATGTCTGCTTTTTGAGTCCTACCGGCATTGTCAGAGTAAATGTTACCAAGTCAGTTTTTCTGGACAGCCCATATCTCTACGCCACTAATTGACGCCACTCAGCCAGCGCGGTGGCCCGGTTTTGCTTGAAGATATCGCGGCGGTTGAGATGGCGGTCCTGATTGAAGTGATTGTGGATCGAGGCGTGGACAGAGGCGAATTTCTGAAGGGTCTTGACGTCCCTGAACTTCACCATCGCCCCCTCTCGTCGTCGGAACGGTTGATGCGAGTTCTCGGCCCGATTGTTGAGCCATCGCCCGCACTCTTGACGCTCCACGATTCCAATCGCTTTCATCGCGGCTCCGTAAGACCGGAGCCGGTCCGTCACGATTGCCTTTGGTCGACCATAACGTTTCATCGCGCGCTTCAGAAACTTCAGCGCAGCCCTGCGGTCCCGGCGCTTCGTGGCGAAAACTTCGAGTACCTCGCCTTCGTGATCCACAGCGCGCCAGAGGTAATGTGTCTTCCCGTTGATCCGCACGAAC
>JAZFZX010000231.1:0-4470 GCA_036444135.1 Kiloniellales bacterium
GTTGACGTCGATCACCCTGTCCCAGGCCGTGTCGGGATGGTCGACGATCGTCTGCTCGGCGGTGATGCCGGCGGCGTTGGCGAGAATGTCCACCTTGCCTAAAGCTTCGACGGTGGCATCGTAAAAGGCCTGCACGGAGTCGTTTTGGGTCACGTCGAGACCCATGGCCAGGCAATTGACGCCTTTGGCCTCGATCTCCGCCTTGGCGGCCTTCAGGTCCTGCTCGCCGGGCAGATAGGAGACCTCGCCCTCGGCCTTCTTGCTGCCGGCGAGCAGCGAGCCGATCGCCACGTCGGCGCCGGCGCCGGCGAACGCCAGGGCCATCGCGCGGCCCATACCGGATGCGCCGCCCGTCACCATGGCCGTGCGGCCGTTCAGGAACTTCTCCGTCATCTCTTCAGTCCTCCCTCAGTCGGTGCGTGTGGTGTTTCAAAGACCTTGCCGGACGGCCCCGCTGCAGCCCGTCATGTTTCCGCTCCGTTGGCCGCGGGCGGCGCCAAGGCCGCCAGCTGGATAGCCAAGTAGCCGTGGGCGACGGCCCGGGCGTCCGCCGGTTTGGCCCGCTCGCCGGCCAGCGCGCGTTGCATCCACAGGCCGTCGATCATGGCCGCCATCCCGGCCGCCAGGCGGCGCGCCGATTCCGGCGGCAGCAGCAGCTTGGCGGCGTGCAGCAGGTCGCTCATCATGCGCTGGCGGTAGACCCTTTGAATGCGCGCCAGCGGCGGTGAATGGCGGACCTGGCCCCAGAACGACAGCCAGGCGGACATGATCTCCGGCGTGAATTGTGCGTCGGCCAGGTTGGCGTCGATGATGGCTGCCAGGCGAGCCTCGGGGGACCCGGCCCGCGCCAGGCGCTCGACCAGCTGGCGGCGCAGGTCTTCGGCCAGCTTGCGCATGGTCGCTTCGAGCAGCCCGGCCTTGTCGTCGAAATAGTGGGCGACGATCCCCGACGACAGGCCAGCGCGCCGGCTGATGCCCGAGATGGTGGTGTGGGCGAAGCCGTCCTCGTGGATCGAGGCGATGGTCGCGTCGATCAGCTGCCGGCGGCGGATCGGTTGCATGCCGAGCTTGGGCATCGGGTGTCGCCTCGAGTCTCGCGTGAAATGAGGGGGTCTGCCGGACCCACCGCGCGAATTTAAATGTTTTATATTGAATGATCAATCAAAAATCCGCGTCTTTTCCGCGGACGGGAGAAACAGGCGAGACGGGTGGTTGCGGTCGCTGTGGGTGCGGCGAGATCGAGCGGAGCGGGGCTATTCGAGCGCGCGCCCGATGGGTGTGGCCGTGCCGGCCTCCGGGTCGTATTGGTGGCGGTTGCGGTCTGTCAGGTCGGCCCCATAGACGTGCAGCGAAAGGGAAACCTCGTCGCCTTCGTTGGACACGCTGTGGATGGCGTCGCTGGGCATGGTGAGCACATCACCGGGGCCGATCACTTGGGCCTCGCCGGCTTCGAGCTCGGCCCGGTCGGGCTGTGCGCCGTCGTCGAGACGCTGCCACAGCACGTTGCGTTCCTTGCCCACCATGCCGGCCACGACCGCCCAAGTCCCGTGGTCGTGCGGCGGCACGCTTCCGCCGGGCGACCAGGCCCCGGTCCACACGTTGAGGCCGCCGCCGGGTGCCTGATAGAGCAGCACTTCGCCGTAGCCGAGCGCTTCGTCACATTGGTAGTGGGCCGGCGCCAACCAGTCGGGCGTTGCGGCGAAGCGCTCCGCCAGCGAGGCGACGCCCTCCAGCAACTCGTCCTCGCTCTGCGCGGCGGCCACCACGAATTCGAGATCGCTGATGAAATGGTCGAGCGGATAGTCGGTCATCGGGGCGCATGGTATCCACAGGACCGTGGCGGCTGCAACCGATCGTTAGGTCCAGAGTGTCGCGACAAGGGCTGGTTTCGCCCCGGGTCGCGTGATATCGCTCGCCGCAACGCGCGCGTTCGCTTGGCAGAGAACGGGTCATGGCCATCAAGGGCGTTCTGTTCGACAAGGACGGCACCCTGCTCGACTACTTCGAGACCTGGATGCCGGTGAATCGCGAGCTCTCCCTGGCCGTGGCGGACGGCGACGAGGCCCTGGCCCAACGCTTGCTGGTCGCCATCGGCTATGACCCGGAAGAGGGCCTCGTGCGCTCGGGGTCGGTGCTGGCGGCCGGCAACCCCGATGAGTTCGCCGCCGCCTGGCTGCCGCATCTGCCCGGCCGGTCGATGGCCGAGCTGGCCACCATGATCAACGAGATCTTCATCGAAGGCGGCCGGCGTTATGCGGTCGCGGTGGTCGGGCTGGACAATGTCATCGCCGGCCTGAAGGCGCGGGGCTTGTGGCTGGGAGTGGCCACCAGCGACAGCGCCGCGGGCGCGCGGGCCTCGCTCTCCCACTTCGACGTGCTGGACCACCTGGATTTCCTCGCCGGCTTCGACAGCGGCTACCCGCCCAAACCGGACCCGGGGTTGGTGCTTGGCTTCTGCGCCGCCACCGGGCTGGCGACGGACGAGGTGGCGATGGTGGGCGACAACCTGCACGACCTTGCCATGGGCCGCGCCGCGCGGGCGGGCCTGGTGGTGGGTGTCCTCACCGGGACCAGCGGGCGCGGCGACCTGGAACACCACGCCGACCACGTGCTGGACAGCATCGTCGAGCTGGAGGGGTTGCTGGAACGGCTTTCGTGAGTCGCTTGACCGGGTTGGGCCACGCTCACCCCGAGCCTGTCGAAGGGTGAGGTGACGGGCTCCGGGCAGCCATTACCGGCGGCGGCGGCCACCGCGGCGGCGCCCCGTTCCGCGCTCACCGGCGGGTTCGCCCTCACCGTCGTTTTCGCTCAGCCGCTGCGCCCCCGCCGACACGGTGCCCAGCCGTTCCACGATGTCCTCGAGGCTCGGTTTTGCTCCGGGCGTGTGGTCGGAGAGCGCCCGATGCATGGCCGCGACGTGGTCCGGTGTGGTGCCGCAGCAGCCGCCGATGATCCGCACCCCGGCGTCGCGGCACAGCCGGGCGTAGTCGGCCATCAGCTCCGGCGAACCGGCGTAACGGATTTCGCCCTCGACGTATTCCGGAATGCCGCAGTTGCTCTTGGCGACCAGCACGTCGCCGGGCCGGGCGGCCTCGCTCATGTTCAGGATCGCGGTCACCAGCTCGCTGGCGCCGGTGCCGCAGTTGCCGCCGTAAGCCACGGGTTTCGGCTCCATCTGCTGCATCAACTGCGCCACCTGGGCCGGCGTCACGCCCATCATGGTGTGGCCGTTGGTGTCGAAGCTGAGCGTGCAGACCACGGGTAGGCCCGTGCGCGTGGCGCCCTCGACCGCGGCCCGCAGCTCTTCGCGCGACGACATGGTCTCGACCCATAGGACGTCGGCGCCACCGTCGGCGAGCGCCCGGGCCTGTTCGGCGAAGGCGTCGGCCGCGTCGTCCTGCGTCAGAGGGCCGATCGGCACCAGGATCTCGCCCGTCGGGCCGATCGAGCCCGCGACCACGACCTCGCGGCCGGAGGCGTCGGCGCACTGGCGCGCCAACCGGGCCGCCGCCTGGTTGATCTCGGCGACGCGATCTTCGGCCTTGTGCAGTTTGAGGCGGTAGCGCGAGCCGCCGAAAGTATTTGTCAGAACGATGTCGGAGCCCACCGCGATGAACGCATTGTGCAGTTCCGAGACTCGCTCCGGATGATCCAGGTTCCAGAGCTCCGGTGCGTCGCCGGTTTCCAGGCCGGCGGCGAAATAGCTGGTGCCCGTCGCGCCGTCGGCGAGCAGCCACGGGCGGTCGTCGAGAAGGCGTTGCAAACGGTCTGACACGATAGGCGATCCCCGCGTTCGGATGGTGGTTCCCGGGGCCGTGCAAGACGCCGGTCACCGCCCCGGACGTTAGATCCGCGGGCCCGCAGGATCAAGCAAAACGGCTGAATTCCCGCCGGAATCACGATGCGTCACGACATGGTGAGGTGTGACAGTCGTCATATCAGCGGCGCTCCGCGGTTCCTACATTGAGTCCAGAAAGTCTGCGGGGTCGGTCTCCCGGGCCTCGAGACGGAGGAGTGAGCCATGATCGACGCATTGAGAGAGCGTAAAGGTCCGCTGTCCGCGGTGCTCCGCGTCCTCGGCACCTCGGCCCTGGCGCTGGTCCTGCTGGTGGCCGTTGGCCCCCAGGCCTCGGCCCAACAGGTCTGCATGGACCGTTCCGAACTGTCTTCCCTGCTCGGCCAGCGCTACGCGGAGACGCGCGTTGCCCGCGGCCTTTCCGACAACGGCCGCATGATCGAGGTCTTTGCCAGCGGCGACGGTGCCACCTGGACAATGGTGGTGACCACGCCGCTGGGCCATAGCTGCGTCGTGGCCAGCGGCGAGGGCTGGGCCGCCATGCTACAGCGCGCGCCCGACCAGGCGGTCTAACACCATCCCCAAGCGTGTCGATGGTGCGCTAGCCCCTTGCCTTGCGCGGCGGCGCGCGGCACCGTTCGGCCTCCGTTGTCGAGGACAGCGAGGAGGTCTTG
>JAZFZX010000232.1:0-4065 GCA_036444135.1 Kiloniellales bacterium
CCTGCAGGCCATGCTGGAGAACTGGGAGGCGGCCAAGGCGGACCGCCGGCCGATGTGCGCCGACACCGGCCTGCCCCGCTACTTCGTGAAGACCGGCAACGAAGCGCGCCTGGAGGGGGGATTCGTGACCCTCGAACGCGCGCTGCGCTCCGCCACGGCCCGGGCGACCCACGAGGTGCCCTTGCGCCCCAACCGCGTTCATCCCCTATGGCGGACCGAAAACAACAACAACGTCGGCATCAACGCGCCCGAGATCGAATACAGCTTCGAACCCGACGCGGACTGGATGGACGTCACCACGGTCCACAAAGGCGGCCTGTTCGGAACCGACTACCGCATGCTGTTTCCCGGCGACGGGATCGACGGCATCAAGCGCTTCTTCCTGGATGTCATGATCGCCTTCGGCAAACGCGGACTGGCCTGTCAGCCGGCCATCGTCGGCGTCGGCCTGGGCGGCTCGAAGGACGTCTCGATGGCCCTGGGCAAGCAAGCGGCCTGTCTGCGGGTGGTGGGCGACCGCAACCCCGACCCGAAGATCGCCGAACTGGAGCTCGAACTGCAGGAACTGGGCAATTCGATCGGCATGGGCGCGATGGGATTCGTCGGGTCTTCGATGGTGGTGGATTGCCATATCGAGGTCGGCCACACCCACACCGGCGGCATGCCGATCAGCGTGCATACCTTCTGTCTTTCGTCGCGCCGCGCGACGGCGCGCCTTCACGCAAATGGCGAGGTCGAATTCCGGACCGATCCACAATGGTTCACCCCCTACATGCGAAGGGACACGGTCGAATGGACGGGATCAAAGGACGACTCAAAGAAGTCCGCTTGAAGACGCCGGTCCGCACCGAAGACCTGCGGCGGCTCGAGCCCGGCAATGTCGTCTACCTCGACGGCGTCATCTACACGGGCCGCGAGGGGGTCTACAAGAAGGTGGTCGATGAAGGTGTGAGCCCGCCCGAGGGCGTCATGGAGCTGACGAACGTCAACTTCCACTGCTCGCCGGCTGCGGCGGTTCGGGATGACGGCAGTTACAGCATCGGCGCGGTGACGGGGACCGCGAGTTTCCGCTTCTCCCGATGGATGAAGGACTGGTTCGAGATCTCCGGCGCCAGGATGATCATCGGCAAGGGCGGCATGTCCGAGTCCGACTACAAAACCCTGTTCGTTCCCGTGGGTGCGGTCTACCTGTGCACGGTCGGCTATGGAACGGGCGCGCTTCTCGGGCGGGGGATCAAGAGGGTCCGGGAGGTCCATTGGCTGGAAGAACTGGGCATCGCCCAGGCCATGTGGGTGATCGAGGTGGAGCGCTTCGGGCCGCTTCTCGTCGACAGCGACGTGGAGGGCAACAGCCTGTTCGAACGCAACAACCGTGAGATCAACGCCAATTTGGATCGGCTCTATGCAGGACTGAAGAAGCCCAGCCTTTCCAGGTTCGGTGAGACCGATGAACGGTCCGATGAACTGATCTGATGTCCCCGCCGCGCCAATCGCCCCGAAGGGCGGGCGCATCGATGCAGAATGACCTAACCGAGTGACGCAAGCATGTTTGAACTCACACAAGCGCAGAAGGACCTCAGGCAGCGGGCCGCCGAACTCGCCGAGCGCGCGATCGCACCCCGGGCCGCGGCTGTCGACGAGAGCGAGGAATACCCCTGGGACAACGTGCGCGACCTGACCGAGGCCGGGTTCATGGGGATGACCGTTCCGCGAGACTATGGCGGACAGGGCCTCGGGTTCCTGGAGGCGGTCCTGGTGGTCGAGGAGATGGCCAGGGTCTGCGGGGTCACGGGCCGGATCGTCGTCGAGGCCAACCTGGGCGGCATCGCGGCGATCATGAGCTACGGCAGCGAAGCCCAGAAGACGCTGGCCGCGGGCTGTGTGCTGGCGGGCGACAAGCCGGCCATCTGCATCACCGAGCCCGACGCCGGCAGTGCCGCCAACGAGATGACGACGCGCGCGGACCGGCGCGGCAATGTCTACATCCTCAATGGCAAGAAGCACTGGATCACCGGCGGCGGCGTTTCCAAGCTGCATGTGATCTTCGCCCGCGTGTTCGACGAGGGCGGCGAGGAACAGGGCATCGGCGGATTCGTGGCGGTGCGCGGAGACTCGCGGGGTCTCAAGATCGGGGCGCGATCCTATGCCATGGGCCTGCGCGGCATTCCGGAGACCGAGATCATCCTCGAAGATCTGGAAGTGCCCGAGGACATGCTGTTGATGCCGCCCGACGGTCTGAAGCGCGGTTTCGCGCAACTGATGGAGGCGTACAACAGCCAGCGTGTCGGCGCTGCGGCGGTGGCCTTGGGAATCGCGCAGGGCGCTTACGATCTGGCGCTCGACTATGCGCAACAGCGCCGCCAGTTCGGCCGGCCGATCTGCGAGTTTCAGGGCCTGCAATGGATGCTGGCCGATATGAGCACCCAGCTCGCTGCCGCCCGGCTGATGATACACAAGGCCGCGGCCAGCGCCGGGTCTGGCTTCCCAAATATGGTCGAGGCGGCCCAGGCAAAAATCTTCGCCTCGGAGATGGCGCAGAAGGTGACGAACGACGCCCTGCAGATTTTCGGCGCCGCCGGCTACGGGCGTGATTTGCCATTGGAGCGCATGGTCCGCGATGCCCGCATGTTCACCATCGGCGGCGGCACGGCACAGATCCTGCGTACCGTGGTGGCCAGCGGAATCCTGGGGCGCAAGCTGCCGCAAACCCGCGACGGCCATCTGAAGCTGGCGCAACAACAGGCGCGGAAGGAATAGCGGCGTGCCCACGGCCGCAGACCTCATTGCCCGCCGGCTCTACGAGGCCGGCTGCCGCCATGCGTTCGGGATTCCCGGCGGCGAGGTGCTGACCATGATGCACGCGCTGCAGGATGCGGGCATCGCCTTCGCGCTCGCCAGGCATGAGAATGCTGCCGGCTTTATGGCCGAAGGCACCTACCAGGCGACCGGCGCACCGGGCATTCTGCTTGCCACCATCGGCCCGGGCGTCGCAAATGCCGTCAACGTTGTCGCCAACGCACTGCAAGACCGGGTACCCCTCATTGTCCTGACCGGCTGTATCGACGAGGCGCAGGCGTTCGGTTATACGCACCAGGTCCTTGATCATCGGGACCTTCTACGGCCCGTCACCAAAGCCTCCTTCAAGGCCGTCGACGGCGCCGTCGATGTCATGACGGCCAAGGCGCTTGCCATCGCCCTCGGCGACCAGCCCGGCCCGGTGCATATCGACATTCCGATCTCTCTGGCCAAGCAAGAGCAGACCCCGCGCAGTGCTGCGAGGCGGTCGCAACCCTCGGCCATGGCGCCGGCGCCCGGGGCGGATCTTGAAGCAGCGCGGAACCTGTTGGCGGGGGCAGAACGCCCGTTGATGGTGGCGGGATTGGAGGTTCTGACACAGGACACGAGCGAGGCCGTCGCTGATTTCTGCCGGGATCTCGCGGTGCCGCTGATCACGACTTACAAGGCCAAGGGCGTGCTGCCGGAGGACGAGCCTCTGGCAATCGGCGGGGCCGGTCTCTCGCCGGCAGCGGACAAGATCCTTATGCCGCTGGTCGAACACGCCGATCTGATCATTGCGGCTGGCTACGACCCGATCGAGATGCGCTCCAGCTGGTGCAATCCCTGGGACCCGGGGAAAGTCATAGAGTTCACGGCCGTCGCCAACACGCACCATGTCCACCAGGCGCGCTACAGCTTCGTCGGCCACCTGGGCAAGGGCCTGGAGGCGCTGCGCGACGGTATCAATGTCAGGCCGGCTTGGCCAGGCGGAGAAGCGGCCGCAGCGCGCGCGGCGCTCAAGGCGTTCTTCGCGAGTGGTGGCGAATGGGGCCCGGCACAAGTGGTCGAAGTGACACGCCGGACCCTGCCGCGAAACGCTGTTGCCACGGCGGACACCGGCGCCCACCGGATCCTGCTGAGCCAGCTCTGGGAGTGCTTCGAGCCACGCGGGCTGTTGCAGTCCTCGGGGCTCTGCACCATGGGCTGCGCCTTGCCGCTTGCCATGGGATACAAGCTGGCGAGGCCGGAGCGGCCGGTCATCGCCTTCACCGGTGACGCCGGCCTCGA
>JAZFZX010000233.1:0-7713 GCA_036444135.1 Kiloniellales bacterium
TTCTCTGGCTGCCGGTCGCCTTCGGATCGGGCGTCGCCGTCTATTTCCTGTTTCCATACGAACCGCCGGCGTGGCTTGGGATCACGGGGGCTGCCGTGGTTGCGGTGGTGGGGCTGGTGGGACGCACGCGGCCCTGGCTGGTGATCGCCGCCCTGGCCCTCGGTGCCGCGTGCGCCGGTTTCGCGGCGGCACAATGGCGTACGGCCCAGGTCGCGGCGCCGGTGATCGCAAAGCGCACGGGGCCGGTCGAGATTACCGGCCAAATCCGGGATCTGTCCCTGCTACCCAGCGGGGTACGCTTAGTCCTGCAACATCTCCAGGTTCCCGATCTACCCGCCGAGGCCACGCCGGTGCGGGTGCGCGTGCGTGCTGCCGGCAAAAGCGCGGCCGAACTGGAACCCGGCGACTGGGTCCGCTTGCGGGCCGTGTTGCAGCCGCCGCCGGCGCCCGCGGCGCCAGGCGCATTCGACTTCGCCCGGCAAGCCTACTTCCAGCAGATCGGCGCAGTGGGCTACACCGTCAGCCGGGTTCGGCCGCTTCCGACGGCGACGGTTGCCGAAAGGGAGATGCCCAAGTCTTCCTGGCAGACGTTCTGGGCCGGATGGCATCTGTTCTGGGCAGACCTGCGAAAGACCATGGCCGAGCGCGTCACGGCGACCTTGCCGGGTGCCGGCGGTGGCGTGGCGGCCGCGCTCATGACCGGAGAGCGCGGCGCCATTCCGAAGGAGGTGACCGCCGCCATGCGCGATTCCGGCTTGGCGCATCTGCTGGCAATTTCGGGTTTGCACATGGGCCTGGTCGCCGGGCTTCTATTCTTTGGATTGCGCGGCGCGCTCGCCTTGAGCCCCTTCGTGGCGCTGCGCTTTCCGATCAAGAAATGGGCGGCCGTGGCTGCTGCGCTCGCAAGCTTCGGGTACCTGCAACTGGTCGGCGCACCGATCCCGACCCAACGCGCCTTTGCGATGGTCCTGCTGGTCCTGCTCGCGGTGCTGTTGGACCGCACCTCCGTATCGCTGCGGCTGGTCTGCTGGGCGGCACTAGCGGTTCTTGTTATCGCGCCCGAAAACCTGCTGAGCGCAAGCTTCCAGATGTCTTTTGCCGCGGTCACGGCGCTGGTGGCGGGTTACGAGGCGGTGGTGGCACGCGGCCTGTTTTTCGCAAGGGGCGGTGGCGGCATGTTCAGCGGCGGACAGGCCGGCCCGATCGGACAGCCATGGGTCCGGCGGGTTGGCTTCTATCTGGCAGGGGTGTGCCTGACGTCGGTGATCGCGATCCTCGCAACCGCGCCGTTCGCCGTCTATCACTTCAACCGTATCGCCTGGTTCGGTTTGGCGGCCAACCTGGTGGCCGTGCCATTGACCGCCCTTTGGATCATGCCGTGGGCGATCGTTGCCTTCATGCTGATGCCCATGGGCCTGGAGGATCTGGCATTGACCCCCATGGGTTGGGGGCTCGACGCCGTGATCGCGGTGGCCCAGGGGGTGGCGGCCTGGCCCGGTGCCGTGATGCCGGTGGCGGCCTTACCGCCGGCCGGTCTGGGGCTGGTCGCCGTGGGCGGGTTGTGGCTGTGCATCTGGCGGCGCCCTTGGCGCATCGCGGGCTTGGCGCTCGCGCTTCTGGGTCTGGCTTCGCTGGCCACGGTGCGGCCCCCGGACGTGTTGGCGAGCGGCGACGGAAAACTACTCGGCGTTCGCGGTGACGGGGGTGAGCTGTTGGTCTCGTCGGCCAGGGTCGCGAGCTATACCGCCGGCTCCTGGGCGCGCCGCAACGGTGTGGCGGAAGCCAGAGCCTGGTCGCTCGACCAGCCGTCCGCCGGCGGGCGCCTGACCTGCGATTCCCTGGGCTGCGTCTTTCGCGCGCGCGGCCAAGTGGTGGCCCTGGTTCAGGACAGCCGGGCGCTCATGGAAGACTGCAGGCTCGCGACCGTGGTCGTCAGCCTGGAGCCGGTCCGCCGGGGCACCTGTCCGAACCCGGCGGTCGTCATCGACCGCTTCGATCTGTGGCGCAACGGCAGCTATGCGTTGTGGTTGTCGCCCGACGGTGTGCGAGTGCGCAGCGCGCGTGGAACGCGCGGCGCGCGGCCCTGGGTCTTGGACCGCGGACCGCGGTGGGGCAGCGGCGCAGAAAAGGCGCGCGCGGAGCCCTAGTAGTTCCGGATCAGAGCGATCAGCCGGCCTTGGACCTTGACCCGCTCGGGAGGGAAAATGCGGGTCTCGTAGGCCGTGTTCGCCGGCTCCAGAGCGATCGACTTTCCGTGCCGGCGGAAACGCTTGAGCGTCACCTCCTCGTCGTCCACCAGGGCGACGATGATGTTGCCGGTTTCGGCCGCCTCGCTCCGCTCGACGACGACCGTATCGCCGTCCAGGATACCGGCGTCCTTCATGGAATCGCCTTCGACCTCGAGGGCGTAGTGTTCGCCCCGGCCCAGCAAGGACGCCGGCACGTCGACGAAGTTGGAGTGGTCCCGTAGGGCCTCGATCGGCGTGCCAGCGGCGATCCGGCCATAGAGCGGAAGCTGCACCGCGTCGGCTTCCCCGGCCAGGGCCGCGCCAGGCAAGGCTTCGTTCGCCGCCGGCGCCTTGCGGTCGCCCTCGATGACGCGCGGCGCGAAGCCTTGCGCGCGCACCAGCGATTGGGGCATGTCGTCGGGCAGGCGCAACACTTCGAGCGCCCGGGCACGGTGGGGCAGGCGGCGGATGAAGCCGCGCTCCTCCAACCCGGTCACCAGACGGTGAATGCCGGATTTCGACTTCAGCCCCAAGGCGTCCTTCATCTCGTCGAATGAGGGAGATACGCCGTTTTTGGTCAGATGCTGGTGGATGAAGACCAGCAGCTCGTGTTGTTTGCGCGTCAGCATGGCAGTTTTAGACCTTCGAACAGTCCCGATCACAAGATATGGAACAAAACAAAAACCTTAACACATGTTCTAGTTTAGTTCTCGTTCTGGGTCAAGCGTGAAATTTCGCAGGCCCCTGCTGTTTTCAAGCGCTGTAGAAAGCCAGCCGACGGGATCGTGCCCGGGATGGCCGCCTCAGATCCCCAGAACACCGCCGGAAAGCGGCAGAACCTCGACCGTAGAGCCGGTCTGGGCCGCCGGTGCATGGGGCGGGCGAACCACCAGGCAGTCGGCGTGGGCCAGCGCCGCCAGCATGGCACTGTCCTGGCGCTCGAAGGGTGTGGCCACGCGGCGGCCTTCCGAATCGAAGGAAAACCGCGCGCGCAGGTAATCCTGGCGCCGGTCGTTGGCGCCGAGATCGCTGCCCAGGATGGCGCTTTCCGGCGGGCGGTCGTTCGGCCTGCGGCCCATCAGCGCATCGATCGCCGGCCGCAGGAAAACCACGGCGCAGACCACGGCCGACACCGGATTGCCCGGCAGGCCGAGAATCGGCGTTCCTCCGATGTGGCCGAAAATGAGTGGTTTGCCGGGCCGCATGGCGATCTTCCAGAAATCCAGGTCCAGTCCTCGCTCGCCGAATGCGGAGCGCACCAGGTCGTGATCGCCGACCGAGACGCCGCCGGTGGTCACCAGAATATCTGCACCGCTGGCCCCAGCGGCCAGGCCGGTCAGCGATTCGGCGCTGTCGAGGGCGATCCCGAGGTTGAGGGATTCGCCGCCACAGGCCGTCACGAAGGCGGCGAGCGACAAGCTGTTCGAACCCACGATCTGATTCCGGCCGACCGGATCGCCGGGCATGACCACCTCGTCACCGGTCGCCAGGATCGCGACGCGCGGGCGCCGCCGCACCTTGAGCCACGGGACGTTCATGGCGGCCACCAGGCCGACATCGCGCGAGGTCACCAAGCGGCCGGCCGGCACCCCCACCTCGCCCTTCTTGAAGTCGAGGCCCTCCGGGCGGATATAGCGGCCGGCCTCAGCCGGTTCCAAAACCGTGACCGTGTCACCCTCGGCCTCGGTATTCTCCTGGATGACGATGGTATCCGCGCCATCGGGGACCGGGCCGCCGGTGAGGATGCGCACCGCCTCGCCGGGGCCGACCGTGCCGTCGAACGCGCCGCCGGCGGGCGCCTCGCCGACGCGCCGCAGGCTAGCTGGCACCCGCACCACGTCCTCGGCCCGCACCGCGTAGCCGTCCATGGCGGAGACCGCGCACGGCGGCTGGGTCACGCGCGCCATCACCGGTTCCGCTAGAACCCGCCCCAGGCCGTCGCTCACGGCAACCGTCTCCGCTGGAAGCGGCTGCATGGCGGCGACGATGCGGGCGAGCGCCTCCTCGACCGGAATCATCAGGGCGCCTCGTAGGTGCCCGACTTGCCGCCGGATTTGTGGGTGAGGCGGATATCGCCGATGCGCATGCCGCGATCCACGGACTTGCACATGTCATAGACCGTGAGCGCCGCAACCGCGACGGCGGTGAGCGCCTCCATCTCGACACCCGTTCGCGCCACCACCCGGCAGGTCGCCGTGATGTCGATGGCGTTGCGTTCCGGGTCCAGGTCGAGCTCGACCTTGACCGAGCTGAGCGGCAGCGGGTGACAGAGGGGGATCAGGTCCGGCGTGCGCTTGGCGCCCATGATTCCGGCCAGGCGCGCGACCGAGAGCACGTCGCCCTTCTCGACGCCGCCGTCCCGGATCAAGGCAACCGTTTCCGGCGACATGCTGACCGTGCCCTTGGCGACGGCCTGCCGATCGCTCGGCGCCTTGGCTGAAACGTCGACCATCGAGGCTTTGCCTTCGGCATCGAGGTGGGTGAAGTCGGCCATGCTGCGATCGATCCTTACCGGGTTTCCTCCGGCGCGTCAGGCGCGCGCGCGCTCCTGCGCGCGGCTGCCGAGCAGCGCCTCGGTGGCGGCGGTCACGTCGTCTTGGCGCATCAGCGATTCGCCCACCAGGAAGGCCGACGCGCCGGCCGCCCGCATTCGTTCCAGGTCGCCCGTGGTGGTAAGGCCGCTTTCGGCGACCACCATCCGGCCTTGCGGCACCCGCGGCGCCAGTGCCTCCCCCGTGGCCAGGTCCACCTCGAGTGTCTTGAGGTTGCGATTGTTGATGCCGATCAGCGCGGAGTCGAGCGCCAGCGCCCGGTCGAGTTCGCCGCCGTCGTGCACCTCGACCAGCACGTCCATGTCGAGCGACCGCGCGGCGGCTTCCAGCTCGGCGGCCTGGCCGTCGTCCAGTGCGGCCATGATGAGCAACACGCAATCGGCTCCTAGAGCGCGGGACTCTACGATCTGATAGGGATCGAGCATGAAGTCCTTGCGCAGCACCGGCAGCGCAGCGGCGGCCCGCGCCGCAATCAGGTGCTCGTCCCGGCCCTGGAAATAAGGCGCGTCGGTCAGCACAGACAGACAGGCCGCTCCGCCGGCCTGATAGGCGCAGGCGAGGGCAGGGGCATCGAAATCGGCGCGGATCAGGCCCCGGCTGGGTGACGCCTTCTTGATCTCGCAAACGAGCGCGAGCCGGCCTTGCGCCGCCACCGCCGACAGTGCCTGGTGAAAACCGCGAGCCGGCCCGGCCGCCGCCGCCCGCTGCTCCAGCTCGCCGAGTGGGGTCTGGCGCTTGCGGTCCGCGACCAACGCCGCCTTGTCGGCACAGATGCGTTGAAGCGCGTCGCTCACGATCAGGCGCCCGAGGGTGCGGGCTGGTTGGTGATGGCAACCAGCTGCTCCAGCACGCCGCGGGCGCGCCCGCTGTCGACGGACTCGGCGGCCTGGTCGGCGCCTTCGTGCAGGTCGCCGGCCTTGCCCGCAACGACCAACGCCGCGGCGCTGCCGTACACCACCACGTCGCGGAAGGGTCCGGCTTCGCCCTCCAGCATGGCGCGCAAAACACCCGCGTTGAGGTCCGCGTCGCCGCCCTTGAGATCGTCCAATGTCGCCTCCGGCAAACCGGCATCGGCCGGGGAGACTTCGAAGGTTGTGACCTCGCCGTCCCGCAGTTCGGCGACCCGCGATGGACCGGTGGTGGACAGCTCGTCCAGCCCGTCGGCGCCGTGCACCACCCAGGCCCGCTCGTGGCCGAGGCCCTTGAGCACGTGCGCCAGCGGTTCGATCCAATTGGGCGCAAAGACGCCGATGACCTGGCGCTTCACCAGGGCCGGGTTGGACAGCGGCCCCAGGAGGTTGAAGATGGTGCGGGTGCCCAGCTCGACGCGCGTGGGTCCGACGTGCTTCATGGCGCCGTGGTGGCGCGGCGCCATGAGGAAGCAGGTGCCGGCCTCCCGCAGCGCGCGTTCGACCAGCGCCATGTCGGCGTCGATGTTGACCCCGAGTGCGGCCAGAACATCGGCCGCGCCGCTCTTGGAGGAAAGCGCCCGGTTGCCGTGCTTGGCCACGGGTACGCCGCAACCCGCGACCACGAACTGGCAGGCGGTGGAGATGTTGTAGGTGCCGACGGCGTCGCCCCCGGTACCGCAGGTGTCGATCGCGCCTTCGGGTGCCTCGATGGTCGTCATCTTGGCGCGCATGCTGCGCGCCGCGCCGGTGATCTCGTCGACCGTTTCGCCGCGCACCCGCAGCGCCATGAGAAAGCCGCCGATCTGGGACGGCGTGGCCTCGCCGGACATCATGATGTCGAAGGCCTGCTCGGCCTGCTCGCTCGATAAAGCCTGACCGGCGGCGACCACCGCCAGCAAGCCTTTCAGGTCGTTTGCACCCTCGCTCAAGCCCCAATCCTCCCTATTCTTCTCCCCGGCGTCCGTGAGCCCGAATCAGGCCGCGTGGCCCGCCAAGGCCAGGAAGTTCCGCAATAGCGCGTGGCCATGCTCCGAGGCGATGCTTTCCGGATGGAACTGCACGCCGTACACCGCCAGCTCCTTGTGCCGAAGCCCCATCAGGACGCCGTCTTCGGTCTCCGCCGTGACCTCGAGGGTGTCCGGCAGACTGTCGCGCTCGACCACCAGCGAATGATAGCGCGTCGCCGAAAAAGGCGAGGGCAGGTCCGCAAACACGCCGTCGCCGCGGTGGGACACCTTGCTGAGCTTGCCGTGCATGGGGGCTTCCGCGCGCACCACCTTGCCGCCGAAGGCCTGGCCGATCGCCTGGTGGCCCAGGCACACGCCCAGGATCGGCACCTTGTCCGCCGCAGCGGCGATCAGGTCGAGGCAGACGCCCGCCCGGTCCGGATCGCAAGGCCCCGGGGAAATAACGATGCCCTGGGGCCCAAGCGCCAGCGCCTCCTCCGGCGCGATGGCGTCGTTGCGCCGCACGACGACCTCCGCCCCCAGCTCCCCGAGGAAGTGGTAGAGGTTGTAGGTAAAGCTATCGTAGTTGTCGATCAACAAAAACATTTTCAATAGCTTATGTCGCAGCGCTCAAGGCTTCGTTGAAGTTCGGAAGAGTCCTTATATCAGCTTGCTGGAAGGGACGAAAGCGCCGCCAGGCCGTGCGGCCGGCCGGTGCCGCCGGCGAGAACACCGCGTGGCCTTCGATCGGCGAAAGCGATTGACCGCGCAGCGGCGAATCGGTCATTAGGGAATCCAGGCGACTCCCGATTCGCCCGCATCGCGCCCAAATGCGGGGCGCAGCCCACTTCCCACGCGAGGGCCACCACAGACAGATGGGCCGAGACCGAACAACACGACAGCGCCCGCACCGCGCCGACAAACCGCGTTGAGCCGCCGGGGCGATGACGCCACGATTTCAACTGCTGTTGGCCGCTGTGGCCGCCGTCGGAACTGGCGTGTTGGCTGGCGTGCTGCTTTGGCAGGCCACCGGGCCGCCTCCGCGGGTGGCAACGCTCGATCCGCCTCTGGTGAC
>JAZFZX010000234.1:0-7422 GCA_036444135.1 Kiloniellales bacterium
GTCGAGATCCCGGGCGTGCCGAACACCACTTTCCTCAAGGAGGCCGTCAACGCCCTGCGCAAGCATCGCGGCGAGACGCCGCTCGATGCCATGCAGTTCCTCAAACTCTTGCGCCAGAAAACGCAAACGCTGGGCATGTCCGACGACATGCTGAAGCGCGCGGTCAACGTCGGCTTCTCCGGCGGCGAGAAGAAGCGCAACGAAATCCTGCAGATGGCGGTGCTCGAACCGAAGCTCGCGGTGCTCGACGAAACCGACAGCGGGCTCGACATCGACGCCCTCAAGACCGTGGCCGAAGGCGTCAATGCGCTGCGCACACCCGAACGGGCCATGCTGGTCATCACCCACTATCAGCGGCTGTTGGACTACATCGTGCCCGACTACGTGCACGTGCTGGCCAAGGGACGGATCGTGCGCTCCGGCGGGCCGGAGCTGGCGCAGGAGCTGGAAGACAAAGGCTACGCCCAGTTCGCCGCGGCGGCGGCCTGAGAACGGGGCCGGAGAAGGATAGGCACAGTCGGATCATGACGGTCATGTCGAACGGAACCACGGGCGCAACCGACTTCGATGCGATGTTCGCGGAACGTCGGGCCAATCTGCCGGGCGCGGGCCAGCCCTGGCTTACGGCGCTGCGCGACTTCGGGATGGACCAGTTCCGCCGCCAGGGTCTGCCGACGACCAAGGTCGAGGCGTGGAAATACACCAATCTACGGCCGCTGCAGAAAATCGCCTTCGCCGCGCCTTCGCCGTTCGACGGTTCGCTCCAGCGCGGCCAGCTGCCCTCGCTGCTGGCGCAGGACGGCGGCGGCCGGCAACTGGTGCTGGTCGAAGGGCGTTTCTGCCCGGAGCTGTCGCGCATCGAGGACCTGCCGGCGGGGGTGAGCCTCGAACCTCTGGCCGAGGCGATCCGGCGCGATCCAGGCGGCCTGCAAGCCTACCTCGGCCGCATCGCCCATCCGGTCGGCCAGCCGCTGCTGGCGCTGAATACGGCATTGATGGAGGACGGACTGGTTCTGCGAGTCGGCCGCGGCGCGGTCTTGAACGAGCCCCTCGAGGTGTTGTTCGTGGGCGGCGTGTCGCCACAGGCGGTGGCCTATCACCCGCGCCTTCTGGTGATGCTCGAAGCCGACAGCCGCGCCGCGCTGGTCGAGCATCACGTGGGCCTCGGAGACAACGTCTACTTCGCCAATACGGCGAGCGAGATCCGGCTCGCCGAAGGCGCCCGGCTCGACCATCTCAAGGTCCAATCGGAGGGCCCGAAAGCCTATCACCTGGCCACCTCCCACGTCTGGCTCGACCGCCAGGCGACCTTCGTCTCCTTCGCGCTGTCCCTGGGCGCGCAGCTCTCGCGCAACGAGCAGCATGTGCGGCTGGAGGGCGAAGGCGCACGCTGCCGGCTCAACGGCGCCTACCTCATGCGCGGCCGGCAGCATTGCGACAACACGACGCTGATCGAGCATCTGAAGCCCGATACTTCCTGCCGCGAGGTTTTCAAAGGCGTCCTGGACGATCATTCGCGGGCCGTCTTCCAAGGCCGCATCGTGGTCCACCGCGGGGCCCAGAAGACCGATGGCCATCAGCTCAACAAGACTCTGCTGCTGTCGAATACGGCAGAGATCGATACCAAGCCGGAGCTGGAGATCTATGCCGACGACGTGAAGTGCAGTCATGGCGCGACCGTCGGCGACATTGACGAGGAGGCGCTGTTCTATCTGCGGTCGCGGGGCATTCCGGAAAAACAGGCGCGCAGCCTCCTGGTCCAGGCGTTCCTCGGCGAAGCGATCGACGAGGTCGGGATTCCCGCCCTGCACGAAGCGCTCTTGTCACGGGTGGCCGACTGGCTGGGGACCGATTGAGCATGGAAGCGAGATGAGCGAGGTCATTGAAACCAGCGACGTGGGAGCGGGCGACAACTCCATGCTCGCCTTCGACGTGGAGCGCGTGCGGGCCGACTTTCCAATCCTGGAGCAGACGGTCTACGGAAAGCCCCTGGTCTACCTGGACAATGCCGCCAGTTCGCAAAAACCGCGCCAGGTGATCGAGGCCATGAACCAGGCCTACGAGACCTATTATTCCAACGTGCACCGCGGCGTGCACCGGCTGAGCCAATTGTCCACCGACCACTTCGAGGCCGCGCGCCAGAAGGCCGCCGGCTTCCTCAATGCCGCCAGCGAGAAGGAGATCGTCTTCACCCGCGGCGCCACCGAGGCGATCAACTTGGTGGCAACCTGCTACGGGCGGGCGTTCCTCCAAGCCGGCGACGAGATCGTCATCTCGCACATGGAGCACCACTCCAACATCGTGCCCTGGCAGCTGCTGCGCGATCAGATTGGAATCGAGATCAAGGTCGTTCCGATCGACGACGACGGGCAGTTGATGTTCGAGGATTACGAAAGGCTGCTCTCGCCGCGCACCAAGCTGGTGGCCATGACCCACGTATCCAACGCCCTGGGCAGCATCGTTCCGATCAAGGACGTGATCGCCCGGGCCCACGAGATGGGCGCGGCGGTGCTGGTGGACGGCTGCCAGGCCGTGCCGCACATGAAGGTCGACGTGCAGGACCTGGACGCGGACTTCTACGTCTTCTCCAGCCACAAGCTCTACGGCCCGACCGGCATCGGCGTGCTCTACGGCAAGGCCGATCTCCTGAACGCCATGCCGCCCTATCAGGGCGGCGGCGAGATGATCACGACGGTCACCTTCGAGCACTCTGGTTACAAATCCGCGCCGCACCGCTTCGAGGCGGGCACGCCGGCCATCGTCGAGGCCATCGGGCTGGGCACGGCGATCGACTACGTCACGGCGATCGGCATGGACAACATAACGGCGCACGAAAGCGGGCTCCTGGCCTATGCGACCGAGCGGCTGTCGCAGATCCCCGGCCTCGAGATTCACGGGCGCGCCCGGGAAAAAGCCAGCATCGTGGCCTTTGTCATGAAAAGCGCCCATGCTCACGACATCGGCACCATCGTCGACCGGGCCGGCGTGGCGGTGCGCGCCGGGCACCATTGCGCCCAGCCGGTCATGGCCCGCTACGGGGTCAGCGCCACGGCCAGGGCCTCCTTTGGCATCTACAACCGGCGCCAGGAAGTGGACGTACTGGCCGCGGCCATCGGCCAGGTTCGGGAGATCTTCGGATAATGTTCGACGAGCTGCGCGAACTCTATCAAGAGGTAATCCTGGACCACGGGACCAAACCGCGGAACCACCATGAGCTGGAGGCGCCGACCTGCCGGGCCCACGGCCACAACCCCATCTGCGGCGACGCGCTGACCGTCTACCTCATGGTGGACGACGGCGGCGTCATCCAGGACGCCTCGTTCGAGGGGCGCGGCTGCGCCATTTCCATGGCCTCGGCTTCGATGATGACCGAGGTGATCAAGGGCCGGACCGTGGCGGACGCGCAAAGGCTGTTCGGATCCTTCCACAGCCTCTGTACCGAGGACGACTACGTGCTGGAAGCGGCCGACGCCGCGGACGCGGACGACCTGGAACGGCTGAACGTGCTCTCGGGCGTGCGGGAATTTCCGGTGCGCGTGAAGTGCGCGACCCTGCCCTGGCACACCATGAACGCGGCCATGTCGGGCGAAGACGAGATCTCGACGGAGTAACGAAGAACATGAGCGACCGACCCATTTACGATCCCAGCGATTTCCATCCGGGCGCCAGCGTCGACCCGGAAGCCACCTTGAGCGCCCGCGCCGGCGCGCCCTTGGCCGACGGAGTCCCGGTGGCCGCGAAGGAGACGGTGATCGAGGCACTCAAGACGGTCTACGATCCGGAGATCCCGGTGGACATCTACGAGCTCGGCCTGATCTACGAGCTCGATCTGTCCGAGGACGGTGCCACGCGGATCGTCATGTCGTTGACCGCGCCGGGTTGCCCGGTGGCCGGCGAGATGCCGGGCATGGTGGCCGAGGCCGCAGCGGCGGTCGACGGCGTGGGCGAGGTGCTGGTCGAGCTCACCTGGGATCCGCCGTGGACGCAGGAACGCATGTCCGAGGACGCAAAGCTGGTTTTGGGTATCTTCTGACCCCATTTGATGCTTGGATTGCCGACAGGAAGGGACGAGAGACACCAATGGTAGCGCCGATCATAACCCTGACCGAAACCGCCGCCGAGCGGGTACGCCAACTGATCGCCAAGAGCGAGAAGCCGGTCCTCGGCGTGCGCGTCGGGGTCAAGACGCGCGGCTGCTCGGGCCTCAGCTATTTCGTCGAATACGCCGAAGACCAGAAGAAGTTCGAAGATATGGTCGAAGACAAGGGCGTGCGGATCTTCATCGACCCGACGGCCACCATGTTCCTGCTCGGCAGCGAGATGGACTACGTGGAGGACACCTTCCACACGGGCTTCGTGTTCAACAATCCGAACGAGAAGGGCCGCTGCGGCTGCGGCGAGAGCTTCCACGTTTAGCCGTCACGGCTCCCCAGATCTGACGAACGCCACTCACGGAGTCACCCAGCCGCCCGAGACATCGAGGATCGCGCCGGTGACGTATTTGGCTTCGTCCGACAACAGCCACAAGGCAGCGGTCGCGATATCGCGCACCTCGCCCGCCCGCCCGAGCGGCGTTCGCGCGATCACCGAGGCGAGCCAGTCCGGGTGGTCCGTCATCCAGCGCTCGTTCATCTCGGTCATGATCGCCCCGGGCCGAACGCAGTTCACGCGAATGCCCTCTGCGGCCTGCTCCCTGGCAAGCCCGTTGGTCAGGGTGTCGACGGCGGCCTTGGAGGCCGCGTAGTCCACGTAGGAGCCGGGTCCGCCGTGCTTCGCGGCGGCGGACGAAATGTTCACGATCGCGCCACCCTGGCCGCCATGGCGTTTGGCCATGCGCTTGAGCGCGGCCTGACAGCAGAGGAAGGGGCCGAGTGTGTTCACCTCGAACATGCGCCGCGTGCGCTCCGCGTCCAGCTCGTCGACCGGCCCACCGCTTCCCATGGATCCGGCATTGTTGACGAGGCCGGTGACCGGGCCGAGCTGCTCGTCCACCTTCCGGAACATCGACTCGACGTCCTCCGGGGCCGATACGTCGGCCCGGACGGCGATCGCGGATCCGCCGGCGCCCGCGATTTCGGCCGCCACGCCCTCGGCCTCGTCCGCCGAGCTCGCATAGTTGACGCAGACCGCCCAGCCGCGCGCGGCGGCGAGGCGGCAGATCTCGGCGCCGATCCCCCGGCTGCTGCCCGTTACGATCAACACGCCCATGGCAAATCCCCCTTCGTGTCATGATTCAGCAGGACCGTCGCGTTCCCTGCGCCCGCCGGCCGGCACGAACGCGGGCCTTTATTGAACCCGCTACGCGGCCTCGCCGTCCAGTCTGCCCGTCCGGTCGCGCGACCGCCTCAGAGCCGTCCGGTCGGCGCGCGGCGCGCGGCCGAAATGGGTCCGATAGGCCCGCGAGAAGTAAGGCGCCGAGGTAAAACCGCAGGCCAGCGCCACGCCGAACACGCTCATCTCCGTCTGCTCCAGCAGATGGCGCGCCCGCCGCAGGCGGAGCTTCAGATAATGGCCGATGGGTGTGGTGCCGAGGTGGGCCCGGAACAGCCGCTCCAACTGGCGGCGCGACAGGCCGGCGACCGAGGCCAGATCCTCGCACGAGAGGGGCTCCTCGACGTGGTGCTCCATGGCTTCCAACACCCGCCGCAGCTTGGGGTTTCCAGCCCCGGCGCGCAGGTCGAGCGCGATGCGCTGATGATCGTGCGGATTACGCATCCGGCTATGAAGCATCTGCTCGGAGATGCCGACCGCCAGGTCGCGTCCGTGCCGGCCGGAGATCAGGTGCAGCATCATGTCGATGGCCGCCGTGCCGCCCGAACAGCTGAACCGCTTGCCGTCGATCTCGAACAGCTCCTCCGTGGCCTCGATATGCGGGAACTGCTCGGCAAAGGCGGGCAGGTTCTCCCAATGCAGCGTCGCCCGGTGTCCGTCGAGCAGGCCGGCCTGGGCCAGGGTATAGGCGCCGGTTTCGACGGCACCCAGGGCAATGCCGCGCCGCGCCAGACGACGCAGCCAGGCGAGCATGGCCGGCTCGGCGTGGCGCTCGGGATAGAAGCTGGCGCAGACGATCATGGTGGAGACGTTGGGCAGCGCCGCGATCGAGGCGTCGGCCACCAGCGTCATGCCGTTGCTGGCGGCCACCGGCTCGCCGTCGCGCGAATAGACGTGCCAGCTGTATAGCCGCCGGTGGCTCAGCCGGTTGGCGATGCGCAGCGGCTCCACCGCCGAGAAGAAGGACAGCATGGAGAACTGGGGCAGCAAGAGGAACCCGATGTGCTCGGGATGCTCTTCCGCACATCGGCTCATCACCCTCTCCTCCCGGGACCCGCCGTCCGGATACCGCGCAACCCCCGGCACCGCCGGTAATTGTGGGCGCCGGGCGGGGGGCCTGTCGAGCGCCGCGCGGCTCACGGTTTCGGGTGGCGCGCGAAGAAGTCCCAGATGACCTCGGTAGCGTTGATCGCCCGGCTTGGCTCGTCGCTGCCGGGGCGCCATTTCTCGCCGCCGGGCCAGGCGTGCTTGCCGTCGCGCAAGATGTAGAAGGCGACCTCGGCGCCGTCCGCGCAGCCGTCATAGATGCGGCGCTCGACGGTCCCCTCGACGCTCTGCCCGGGCGGCTCGGCGCAGCCGTTGGCGCGCGCCCAGAAAGCAGCCGCATAACCGGCGGGCTTCATTTCCTTTGTCATGTTGCTTCGGCTCACGGCGCGCCGGCTGAGGCCGCCTTCGAAGGGAATGTGTTTGTCGGCCATTCCGTTGATGAGGATGGCGGCGACAGGGTTTGGCGGGCGCGGTTCTTCGCCGAACATCGCGGCGCCCACGGCCCCGACGGCGGCGATTTGTTTTGAGTATGCGATGGCGGCCTGGTGCGCCAGCATCCCGCCGTTGGACATGCCGGCCACGTAGGTGCGCCGGGGATCGACCGGGTAATCCCGCTGCAGTTGTTGGATGAGCGCGCCCAGGAAACCGATATCGTCGATCCCGTTCAACATGGCATAGCCGCAGCAATGGGTGGCGTTCCATGTGCGCACGCCGGGTCGCCGGCCGGTGCCGTTGGGATAGACGGCAATGAATCCCGCCCGGTCGGCCACTGCGCTCATGCCCGAAACGCGGGCCGCGTCGCGCCCGTCGCCTCCGCCGCCGTGCAACAGGATCACCAGCGGCAAAGCCTTGCCATCCCCCTGGCCCGGCGGCAGATGCACAAGATAGGTGCGCGGCAGGCCATCGTGAAACAGCCTTTGCCAATCGCCCCCTTCGTCCGGAACCCGGCTCGCGCAAGCGCTCGCCAAGGCACCGACCAAGGTGAGCGTCAGCGCAACAACCCAATGCCGCATAAGGTTCCTCGTTCCGCTCATGCGGCGAGCCGCTGCCGCGCCGCTTCGCTCAGCCCACCGGAGGTGCGACCACTGTCGTAGTCCAGGCGCG
>JAZFZX010000235.1:0-4289 GCA_036444135.1 Kiloniellales bacterium
ACACCGTCGCCGAATGCGTGGAGTCGGCCGAGGACGCCGAATATCTCGTGCGCGCAGGCGTGGATCTTCTGCAGGGCTATTACTTCGGCAAGCCGACCACCAAGCCTGCCTGGCGGACCCGCCACGCTGCCGACCGGGCGGAGGTCGCGGCCAGCGCCTGATAAATAAAAACGCCCGGACCAGGCCGGGCGGTCATCGGGCGAAAGCCCGCGAGCCTCTCGGCCCGCCTTGCAAAGACGGTTTATACCAACGCTCCTAGATATTGACCCATTTCATGGGTGCAAATCGGTTCGTTCGGGCAGGCGCGGGGTGAAGCGCGATGCCGGGACATCGGGCGAGCGCCGCCCGGACTCCATTGCGCACCCGGCGGGCCGATTTGCCCCACCCATGGGGCCGGGCGCTTTTGGCCGCCGGCGGCGTCGCTCGTCGCGGCACTACGGCGCCACTCACTCCTATCCGGCGAACCAAGATTGCCTCGGTGAAATCGGTCGATATCAAGGACTGTTGGTATTAGTCCCGATCCCCGCCCTGTGCCGCGCGCTGCTGCGTGGAAAGCGACTCCAGCTGCTTCCGCAGGAGGTCGACCTGCTCCTTGAGTTGTTCCAGGGTGTCGGCCTCCGTCGCGGCGGGCTTGATGTTTTTGCCGTCGTCCGTGCCTTGTGCCCCGGTGTCGGCTGTGCCCTGTGCCTCCGTTTCGGCGGCGAAGGGCGAAAAGGCCTTCACCGCGTTTTCGAACAGCACCATGTTCTGCTTGCCCATCTCCTCGATGTTGCCGAACGGGAACATGCCGCCGAAGGTTTCCTGCATGGTCTGGCGCATGCGGTCCTGGTTGGTGGAGAACACGGTCATCATGTGCTCCAGGTAGCGCGGCACCATCCACTGCATGTTGTCGCCGTAGAAGCCGATCAACTGCCGCAGGAAGCTGATGGGCAGCAGGTTTTGCCCCTTCGACTCCTCCTCGACAATGATCTGCGTGAGCACGGGGCGCGTGATGTCGTTGCCCGTCTTGGCGTCGTAGACGACGAAGTCGATGCCCTCCTGGACCATCTTGCAGAGGTGGTCGAGCGTGACGTAGCTGCTGGTCGCCGTGTTGTAGAGGCGCCGGTTGGCGTATTTCTTTATAGTAACAGGGTCCGGCTTTCCGGCGATTTCGGCCTCGGCCACTTTCCCTATCCTCGCCAGCGGCTGGTGCTCAGATCGCCGGTAGCCTAGCACTGCCGCCACCCCTTTGTGGATGACTATTTTTGCGCTGCGTTGTGATCGTGCTGCACCGCGTCACCGCTGCCGCCACGGGCCGGTGCGTGCCGCGCGCGCGGCGGCTGGCCGCGGCACCAGGGCGCCGTTATACTCGCCGCCATGGCGGATGGGGCGGACCTGGAAGACTTAGCCCGGCGGTACCTCGATCTCTGGCAGGACCAGATGAGCGCGCTTGCCGCCGACAAGGAATTCGCCGAGGCTCTGACCCGCCTGTTGAGCAGCATGGGCCTGACCGGCGCCGGCGCGGCCGTGTGGGGGTCGTGGCCGGCGGTCATGGCGGGCATGGCCGCGGCGGGGGAGGCGCGCAGCGGCGATGGCGAAACCGGAAGCCAAGCAGACAGCCAAAGTGGGCGCGGTGCCGAACCCGAGACTGGGCCCGCGCCCGCTGCCGCTCCACCTGACACTCGCGGTCCTGAACTGGCAAAGCTCGAAAGCCGCCTTGCCGCTCTTGAGTCAAGGGTCGCTGCCTTGGAAGGCGCCACTAACCGGCGCCGCGGAGGATCTTCGAAACGCTCTGGGCGAGGTTGAGGCCGGTGCCCTACGCCGTGCCGTCGAGGCTGAGGCCGACGCGCGGTTCCGCGCCTTCCTGATCGGCGTTCAGGCCTATCGGGAGCATCCCTACCGGCGGCGCCTCAGCGACCCGCCCGCGATCTGGCGCGAGGGCGCCACCCAGCTGCTGGATTACGGCGGCAAGGCCGGCGGCCCATCCGGCGCCCGCCGGAAGGGCGCTGGCGGGACGCCGCTTCTGATCGTGCCGTCGTTGGTCAACCGCCCCTACATTCTGGACCTGAAGGCGCGGGTGAGCCTTGTCAGGTGGCTGGCAAAACAAGGCTTTCGGCCGTTCCTGCTGGATTGGGGCCGGCCGGGCGAGGCGGAGCGGGCCTTCACCCTGACCGATTACGTGGCCGGGCGGCTGGAACGCGCGCTGGATGTGGTGCTGGCCGAGACTGGCACACCGCCACGGTTGGTCGGCTATTGTATGGGCGGGCTGCTGGCCCTGGCGCTCGCGCTGCGGCGCGAGGAGGATTTGAGCGGTCTCGTGCTGCTTGCCACACCGTGGGATTTTCACGCCGAACAGGCCGCCCAGGCCTGCCCGGCCTCCGCCGGCCTTGCGCCGCTGGGGCCGCTGATCGATGCCCAGGGCGAACTGCCGGTGGATGTGATTCAGGGGCTGTTCGCCAGCCTCGATCCGCTGCTCGCGATCCGCAAGTTCGCGGCTTTTTCGGCGCTGGACCCGGCGGACTCCAAAGCCGAGCTGTTCGTCGCCGTGGAGGACTGGCTCAACGACGGCGTGCCGCTCGCCGGACCCGTCGCGCGCGAGTGCCTGGGCGGTTGGTACGGCGACAACGTGACGGCCGCCGGGCGCTGGTGCATCGCCGGGCAGGCGGTCCTGCCGGCGCGTGTCCGGCTGCCGGTGCTCTGCATGGTGCCGGGCCACGACAGGATCGTGCCGCCGGCCTCTGCCCGGGCCCTGGCCGAGACGCTGCCTACGGCGACGGTTCTCGCGCCCCCGGTCGGTCACGTGGGCATGGTGGTCAGCGCCGCCGCGGCCCGGCGCGTCTGGCGCCCCATGGCGGACTGGCTCGACGAAGCCGTACGCTGATCCTTGAACCCCCAGGCGGCAAGTGCTTAATAGGGACTACGCGTGCTGCAATGCAGCGACGCACCCCATCCAAATCGACCGGGTCCATCTCGGTGTTCGGGCTGCGCCTGGTACATCAACAGCGGGAGTTCAGGGACATGACGGAAGTCGTTATCGCAAGCGCGGCTCGCACGCCGGTCGGCGCCTTCGCTGGCGGGTTGTCCAGCGTGCCGGCGTCGTTCCTCGGAACGGTTGCGATCAAGGACGCCCTCAGGCGTGCGGAGGTCGATCCGGCCGAGGTCGACGAGGCCATCCTGGGCCAGATCCTCACGGCGGGAACCGGACAGAATCCGGCGCGGCAGGCCGCCATCGGCGCCGGCATTCCTCACGAGAAAACGGCCTACCAGATCAACCAGCTGTGCGGCTCGGGACTGCGCGCGGTGGCTTTGGCCTCGCAGGCGATCAAGCTGGGCGACAGCGCGATCGTGGTGGCCGGCGGCCAGGAATCCATGAGCCAGTCGCCCCATGTGGCGTACCTGCGAGGCGGCACCAAGATGGGCGACGTCAGGTTCGTCGATTCGATGATCAAGGACGGCCTGTGGTGCGCCTTTAACGGCTACCACATGGGCAACACGGCCGAGAACGTGGCCCGCCAGTGGCAACTGACCCGCGAGGAGCAGGATGCCTTCGCAGCGGCCTCGCAGCAGAAGGCGGAGGCGGCGCAGAAGGCCGGCAAGTTCACCGACGAGATCGTCCCGGTGACCATCCAGTCCCGCAGGGGCGACACGGTGGTTGATACCGACGAGCATCCCAAGCACGGCACGACCGCCGAGTCTCTGGGCAAGCTGCGTGCGGCGTTCGACAAGGAAGGCACGGTGACCGCGGGCAACGCCAGCGGCATCAACGACGGCGCTGCGGTCGCGGTGCTGATGAGCGCGGAAGACGCTGAACGGCGCGGTGTGACGCCGCTTGGGCGGATCGTCTCCTGGGCGACGGCCGGCGTCGATCCGGCGATCATGGGCACGGGTCCGATTCCGTCCAGCCGTCTGGCGCTGGAAAGGGCAGGCTGGTCGGCTGACGATCTCGACCTGGTGGAGGCCAACGAGGCCTTCGCGGCCCAGGCGCTCGCCGTCAACAAGGAACTGGGTTGGGACCCGGACAAGGTCAACGTCAACGGTGGCGCGATCGCTTTGGGCCACCCGATCGGGGCTTCCGGCACGCGTGTCCTGACGACGCTGCTGTACGAGATGGGCAAGCGCGACGCCAAGAAGGGCTTGGCGACGCTGTGCATCGGCGGCGGAATGGGCATCGCCATGTGCGTGGCGCGCGACTGAACCAAATCATGAGTGAGAACGGGTAACAAAGGAGGACGCGGTCATGGCGCGTGTGGCATTGGTGACCGGCGGCACCCGGGGCATCGGAGAGTCGATCTCCAAGGCCTTGAAGGACG
>JAZFZX010000236.1:0-4809 GCA_036444135.1 Kiloniellales bacterium
CGCGGCCGGCGGCCAGGGCCTCGGCCTTGGCCGCAAAGGCGCGGGCCCGCTCGGCGGCCACGCAACCGACCGCCAGGCCGCTGGGCGTGAGCCGTTGGTCCGCGTTGTCGCTGCGCAGCCGCAGCCGATATTCCGCGCGGCTGGTGAACATGCGGTAGGGCTCGCTCACGCCTCGGGTCACCAGGTCGTCGATCAGTACGCCGATGTAGGCCTCGGTGCGGTCCGGCCAGAACCCGGACGACTCGGCGGCGGCGGCGCGCCGGCCGCCGGCCCGCAAGGCCGCGTTGATGCCGCCGATCAGGCCCTGGGCCGCCGCTTCCTCGTAGCCCGTCGTGCCGTTGATCTGGCCGGCCAGGAACAAACCGGGCACACGCTTGGTCTCCAGCGTGCGCCGCAGCTCCCTTGGATCGACGTAGTCGTACTCGATGGCATAGCCGGGGCGCAGTATGGCGGCGCGCTCCAGGCCGGGAATGGTCTTCAGCAGTTCGGCCTGGATCTCGCGCGGCAGCGAGGTCGATATGCCGTTGGGATAGACCGTAGGATCGTCCAGACCTTCGGGTTCGAGAAAGATCTGATGGCGCTCACGGTCGGCGAAGCGCACCACCTTGTCCTCGATCGACGGACAATACCGTGGTCCGACGCTTCCGATCTGGCCCGAATAGATGGGCGAGCGGTGCAGGTTGGCACGGATCAGGTCGTGGCTTTTTGGCCCTGTGAAGGTGATGTGGCAGGAAACCTGGGGCTGCGTGATCGGTCCGCTCAGTGTCGAAAAGGGAACCGGCGGATCGTCGCCCTGCTGCTCGGTCAGGCCGCCGTAGTCGATGGTGCGCCCGTCGAGGCGCGGCGGCGTGCCGGTTTTTAGGCGGCCGAGCGCAAAGCCCGCGCGCGCAAGGGTCCGCGACAGGCCCAGCGCCGGCGCCTCGCCCGCCCGGCCGGCCGGGATCTGCTCCTCGCCCATGTGAATGAGGCCACACAGGAAGGTTCCGGTGGTGAGCACCACCGCGCCGGCCCTCAGCCGCTCTCCGGCAGCCGTCACCACTCCGCCGCAGGCGCCCGATTCGTCCAGCCATAGGTCCTCGATGCCCGCTTCCGCGATGGTCAGGTTGTCGGTCTCGGCCAGCAAGGCGGCCATGGCCTGCCGGTATAGCTTGCGGTCCGCCTGGGCCCGGGGGCCGCGCACGGCGGGGCCCTTGCTGCGGTTGAGGATCTTGAATTGGATGCCGGCGCGGTCGATGGCCCTGCCCATGAGCCCGTCGAGAGCATCGATTTCCCGCACCAAATGGCCCTTGCCAAGCCCGCCGATGGCCGGATTGCACGACATGGCGCCGATCGTGTCGGCGCGGTGCGTGACCAGCAGGCTCCGCGCGCCCATGCGCGCCGCCGCGGCGGCCGCCTCGCAGCCCGCGTGCCCGCCCCCGACCACGATCACGTCATAGCCCGACATGGCGCGAGTATTAGAAGATGCGCGAACCCAAGTCAAAGACCGGCGGCGGTGCCGCAAAAAGCCCACTGCGCCGCGGCCTCTAGCGCGAGGGCCGCGCCCGAATCGCTGCAATGTTTCACGTGAAACAGGGACGACTCGGCGCCCTCGCGGCGGCCCCCCAGGGGGCCTATTTTCCGATGCAGAACTCCCGGAAGATGGCGTCCAGAACATCCTCCACATCGACACGCCCGGTGATCCGGCCAAGCGCCCGCACGGCGAGCCGGACGTCCTCGGCCGCCAGTTCCGGCAGGCTTGCCTTCAGCGCCCGCCCCAAGGCATCCCGACAGTCCTCGAGCGCGCGGCGGTGGCGGGCCCGCGTTAGGCTTGGCGCCGCACCGGATACGCCGAGACTGGCGACCACCTCCCCTTCGATGTCGTCCAGTAACTGCGTCAGGCCGCGGCCCTCCAGCGCGGACACCGGGAAGACGGGCCGGTCCCGGAACCGCGTCTCCGCCGGCGCGGCGGCCAGGTCCACCTTGTTGACCACCAGGTAGGCCGCCTCGTCGATCAGCGCCTGCGACTCCGGCGGCAGCACCGGCCAGTCCACGGCGTCGCAGACGACCAGCTTCAGATCGGCCCGCGCCGCGCGGTCCCGGGCTCGGCGCATGCCTTCGGCCTCGACGGGATCGACGTGTCCTCCCGCGATCGATCCGTCTGCCGGGGGCGCCATGGCGCCATCGGTGTTGCTCTCGCTCTGTGCCGCCGCCCGCAGGCCCGCCGTATCGACCAAAGTGACCGGGTAGCCGCCCAGGTCTAGGTGAACCTCGATGACGTCCCGCGTCGTACCGGCGGTCTCCGAAACGATCGCTGCGTCGCGCCGCGCAATGGCATTCAACAGGCTCGACTTGCCCACGTTCGGGGGGCCGACAATGGCGATGTGGAACCCGTCCCGAAGCCGTTCTCCCGACCCTCGATCATCAAGATATTGTGCCAATTCCTTTATAAGGCCCAATATATTGCCCCTCGCTGCGTCCGACAGGCCGGCCGGCAGGTCCTCGTCGGGGAAGTCGATGTCCGCCTCCAGGTGGGCCAGGGTTTGCACCAGGCGCCCGCGCCACGATTCGGTGAGATCCGACAGCGCGCCGCTCATCTGGCGCAGGGCCTGGCGTCGCTGGGCCTCGGTTTCGGCGGCGACCAGGTCGGCCAGGCCTTCCACCTCGCTCAGATCGAGCTTGCCGTTGTCGAAGGCGCGGTGCGTGAACTCGCCGGGCTCCGCGGGCCGCAGGCCCGGGATCGCGCCGAGTGCTTCGAGCGCCGCGGCCACCACCGCCCGGCCACCGTGCAGCTGCAACTCCACCTGGTCCTCTCCGGTAAAGCTGTGCGGCTGGGGAAACCACAAAGCGAGCCCCTGGTCGATCGGCGCGCCGCCGCCGGGGGCCTGCAAACGCACCAGGGTGGCGTGCCGGGGTTTGGGATCCGTGGGCCCGCCGAGCACCGCCAGCGCGGATCTCGCCCGGGGGCCGGAGATCCGTACGACCGCGACTCCGGCGCGGCCCGCCGCCGTCGACAACGCGAAAATGGTGTCGTTCTGGGCCATGTCTCGTTCTGATCCGAATTGGCGCCGTGGCGCCAGCGGGCCGGTCCCGGGGAATTCGGGACGCCCTGAGCGCCTAGCCCTGCGGAGGTTTCCTGTCTCGCGGATGCAGCATCAGCCGCCGCACCCGCCCGCCATCCACCACGTGCGTTTGCAGGATCTCGTCCACGTCCTCGGTGGTGCGATAGCTGTACCAGACGCCTTCGGGATAGATGACCATGGTGGGCCCCAATTCGCAGCGATCCAGGCAACCCGACACGTTGATCCGCACGCGGCGCAGGCGCAGCGCCTTGGCGCGCGCCTTCATGTAGTCGCGCAGGTCCTGCGAACCCTTGGCCTTGCAGCAGCCGCGCGGATGGTCGTCCGGCCGTTCGTTGACGCAGCAGAAAACGTGCACCCGGTAGAAGCCCTGCGGGTCTGCCGCGCCGCCTGTTTCGCCCGGCTCAGGCACCGTCAGATGCTCAGCGTCGTCCGCGTCCATGCCGCCTCACTCCTTGTCGCCCCCGGCGCCGCTCTTGCCGCCCGCCGCGGCGGTCATCTGCGACCAGAACTGCTTTTGCAGCTGTTCCCAGCCCTGGAGTCCCGCCGGCAGCCACATCTTGAACAGGGCCTCCGGCTCCATCGCCTTGAGGCTGTCGAGCATGCGCTGCTGGATCTCCGTCATCACGGCGGCCTGTACCGGCGCGACGTCGGGCAGGCCCAGGAAGGCCCGCGCCTCCTCCGGCGTGCAGTCGATGTCGATGTGGATCTTCATGGTTCCGCGCCTCGCAAGGAAAATCCGCACGTTCTTTGTGGTTGTGCCGCCGCCGGACGGCGGCCCATATAGGGGCGAGACACTACACGCCAGCCCCGGGCAACCGCAATGTTCGAAGGCGCGCCGTGACGACGCCTTTGCGGGTCATAGGGGGATTGGCGCGACCGCCGAGAGGGGCTCAAACGCTCATGCCGGAAAACCGCTTGGCCGGGGAAACCAGCCCCTACCTGCTGCAGCACAAGGACAATCCCGTCGACTGGTATCCTTGGGGAGATGCGGCCTTCGAGGCGGCCCGCGCCGGGGATAAACCGATCCTGCTGTCGGTCGGCTACGCCGCGTGCCACTGGTGCCACGTGATGGCCCACGAATCCTTCGAGACTCCCGAGATCGCGGGGCTGATGAACGATCTTTTCGTCAGCATCAAGGTCGACCGCGAGGAACGTCCAGATGTCGACACGATCTATCAGACGGCGCTGGCCCTTCTCGGCCAGCACGGCGGCTGGCCGCTCACCATTTTCCTCACGCCCCAGGGCGAACCGTTCTGGGGTGGCACCTATTTCCCGCCCGACGCCCGCCTGGGCCGCCCCGGATTTCCGGAAGTTCTGCAGAGCGTGGCCGAGGCCTACCGCGAAAAGCCGGACGCGGTGGCCAAGAACGTGACCGCCCTCCAGGAGGCGCTCGAGAAGACCTCCCAGAGCCAGGCGGGCGGCGCGATCGACTTCGCGGCGACGGATCAGGTCGCCCAACGCTTGGTGCGCGAGATCGACCCCTTTCACGGCGGCGTCGGTGCGGCGCCCAAATTCCCGCAACCCGGCATCCTGAAGCTGCTGTGGCAGGCCTGGAAGCGAACCAAGCAGACGCCCTACCGCACGGCCGTGGAGCTCACGCTCAAGAATATGTGCCAGGGCGGCATCTACGACCACCTGGGCGGCGGTTTTGCGCGCTATTCGGTCGACGAGCGCTGGTTGGTGCCGCACTTCGAAAAGATGCTCTACGACAACGCCCAGATGATCGACCTGCTGCTTTGGGCCTGGCAGG
>JAZFZX010000237.1:0-2270 GCA_036444135.1 Kiloniellales bacterium
GACGCCCTGGAACGGGTCGGGGGCCGGTCTCACGAGCTCGAGCAAAGAATGAAGAGCCTCGCCAGAAACGAGAAACTGACGGATACGGATCTGGAGCAGAACGCCAAAGCGCTCAAACGGCTCGAGCGGCGCCTTGTGGAGATCACCGCCGAGATCGCGCGCGCGGAGGGTTCGTAGGGCGCCGCTGCGCCCCCGACGGCAACAAGTTCGGCCTACGGCATGGGAATGTCCTGGGCCGTCTTCGGCACGTGATAACCGGCCTGAACCGCCGGGCGGGCGGCGATCTCCAGATACCAGCGCTTGACGTTGGGATAGGCGTTCAGATCGACCCGGTGCCATTCGAAACGGGAAATCCACGGCCAGGTGGCGATGTCGGCGACCGAGTAGTCGTCCACGATGTAGTCGCGCCCCGCCAGCCGGTCGTCGAGCACGCCGTATAGCCGCTCGGCCTCTTTATGGTACCGCGCCTCGGCATAGGGCGCCTTGCCCGGATTGTACTTGAGGAAATGGTGGGCCTGGCCGAGCATGGGGCCGAGATCCCCCATCTGCCACATCAGCCATTCCAAGACCTGCCAGCGGGCGTCGTCGTCCGTCGGCATGAACCGGCCGGCCCGTTCCGCGAGATAGAGCAGGATCGAACCGGACTGCGTCATCGCGACGCCGGTCTCGTGATCGACGATGGCAGGGATCTTGTTGTTTGGGTTGATCTTCAGGAATTCGGGAGCGTGCTGTTCGCCCTTGGTGATGTCGACCGGGTAGACGTTATAGGCCAACCCCAGCTCCTCCAGCATGATCGAGATCTTGCGGCCGTTGGGCGTCGTCCAGGTATAAAGGTCGATCATTTACATCCGCTCCCTCTCTCGAACCGCCGCCCTCGCGCCCGCCTGGCCGAACGGCGTTGGTATCTTATCTCATCTTAAGAGCCGTGCCGCCTCGGGGCGAGTACCGAGGGGCCGGCCGATTGAGGGTGGACGGCCACGGCGGCGCCGATTGTGCCAGTCTGTCCGGCCCATTAAGCTTAGCCAAAACCGCCAATTGGCGCGACCTCCACTGGTCTGAACGGTTGGGCGAAAGCCGCGACGAACGGCGACGCCAGCCGGGTGGGCAACGGATATCCGCTTTCGTGACCGACGACCCGATCCACGGCTCCGTCTCCGCCACCCAAAGCTTCTACGAAGAGGGCGTGCGCGTCGCCTTCGAGGCGATCTGGGGCGAACACCTGCACCTCGGCCTCTTCACCCGGCCCAAAGAACCGCTGATCGCGGCGCAAAGGCGGGCCATCCGTACCATGGCCGAATCACTCGACCTGCCGGCGGACGCGGAGGTTCTGGAGGTCGCCTGTGGCGTGGGCCCGGCGGCACGCCACCTGGCCCGGCGTTACGGCTGCCGGGTCTCGGCCACCAACATTTCACCGCGTCAGCTCGCGCAAGGACGGGACCTCACCGAGGCGGCGGGCCTCGACCATCTGGTGCGCTTCGCCGGGGCCGACTATCACCAGCTTCCCTTCGCCGACGGGCGGTTCGATCTCTGGTGGTGCCAGGAGGCGCTGCTGCATTCGCCCGACAAGGCGCGGGTGTTGGGCGAAGCCCGGCGCGTGCTCCGATCGGGCGGCCGGATCGTGGTGTCGGACCTTACGGTGCCGACGGCTGTCTCTGACGCGGAGCGCGCCTTGATCTATGCGCGGGTGCACGCGCCCGTGATGTGGGACAAGGCAGACTATGAGCGTGCGTTGGCGGCCCTGGGCTTCGATATCGAGCGGTTCGATGACTGGTCGGCCCAGGTAGCGCCCAGCTATGCCGCCATCAAGCAGGCGGTCGAGGCGCACCGCGCCGATATCCCGCCTGAATTTCCCGACGCGCAGGTCGAAGCCGCTCTGGCGCAGTTTCAGCTCTGGGTCGATTTCGCCCGCGCGGGCAAGATCGGATGGTTTCATTTCCGGGCGCGAAAGGGACGCCTGGCTGCGACCGGCAATCGCCAGTGACACGGCCCGTCGATTCGTGGCTGCGGCGGGCCGCGAAACGCGCGCAGAATGTGCCCGACCCCCGCTATAGTTGGCGTCGGGAGGCGTTGGCGCAGGGAGGCGTCGTCGACGATGAAAACCGCATACAAACCGGTGCCCTTCACCGGCCTGCCGGCCTACTCAGACGCGGAGATGCACGCGCGTGTCCGCGCATTCCGAGAACGCATGGCCACCCGGAGGACCATCCGGCACTTCTCCGACCGGCCGGTCCCACGCGCGGTGATCGAGCAGGCCGTGCTGACCGCGGGCA
>JAZFZX010000238.1:0-4269 GCA_036444135.1 Kiloniellales bacterium
GCGAGGTCGCCTCTTGATAATTGGCGAGCGTGAAGGTTCGGTCGATCGTCAGATAGTCCTGGGTCCAGAAGCTGTAGGCGATGCACAGCCCGATCGGCACGCACATGGTCACGACCATGACGATCAGCGTCGGCGAGAGGAGGCTATACCCGCGCAGCCCCTCGCTGCGCATGAAGGCGCCGCGCAGACGTTGTTTTAGGCCGTCCGCCGATATCGCTATAGCCTGGGACGTTCCCGCCTCGACAGCCACGCAACATTCCCCGCTCTTGTTCGGGCGTGGGCAAGAACCCGCCGTCGCCCACCATCTTTTAGAGCCTTTCCGGCGAGCTTACCTGATCGGATCTGCCTTAGGCTAGACCATAGGCGCAAACCTGCACCCGGGCACCGCCGCCGCATGTCCCGGGGCACCGCCGCCCACGATGCCCGTTACCGCAAAAGACTGGTGTGCAGAAACGCGATCAGCGCGGTCCGGCCGGCCGGGTGGACGAACAGATTCTCGATGTGGGTGTCGATCTCCAGCGAGGTTACGTCGCGGTGGTCGCCGGCTTTCGCCGCGCAGCTGCCGTCCCAATCGGCCTGCCGGCGCCAGCGGTTGGTGCGGCCGTTCAACAACAATACCGGGCGGTCGATGGGCGTCCACAGGCCGTCGAAGCCGGGCAGCTCCGGCGGTGCCGTGCAGGTCCAACCGGCAATGACATAGCCGTTGACCTCGACCTCGGCGCCAGAGGCGGCAATGACCGCGGCGCCATCGCCCAAACCCACCAGGAAGATGTTGTCGCGGTCGACCCAGGGCAGTTGCCGGGCGCGCCGGACGGTGTATGTCATTTCCGCCACTAGGTCGAGATAGACCTGCGGCGGCACGTCGCAGGTCTCGGGCTTGTCGCGACAGTGGGTTGGCCATTGCCCGCGCGCGCGGCTGTAAGGAAAGATCGCCGCGAAGTTTTCCACCTCGAACTCCGCGACGAGGTGATCGTCCACGAACGACTTGCTGAGCGAGTCGTGCAGATAGATGACCAGCGGATAACGCCTGTCCCCGGACAGCGCCGCCAACCGCTGCCGGACCGATGCCGTGCCAAGCCGCCCATAGACGAACGCCCCGATTTCCGGCCCCGGCACGAACACGGTGGCCCGATCCCAGGTTCGGCGGAGGTCCTCCGGGTCGTCGGCAAAGGTATAAGTTTCCGTCACGTCGCCAGACTGTGCCACTTGGAATACGTTTGATTGCAGAGGCTTATAACCGTTATTTAAAGCCTCATCTCCGCCCATGGCTGAACCGAGAGGCGATATGACAGGGGCAACCACAGCGCAGACGAACAGGCCAAGCAACCTAGTGCGCAGCTTGGCGATCGCGGGGAGGGCCCGGCCCCGCTCGGCCACGTCAGACAGAGTCCTTGGATTCGATATCGTCATCACCACTGCAAGTCCCTTGATACTGCGCCCCGCGCCGACTCAGGGGGCGCCGGGGTCCCGCCCGTCGACCTGGAGGAGCTGCCGGTAGAGATCCGTGCGGCGGTCGCGGAAGAATCCGAACGACGCACGCGCCATGCGGTTGTCCTCGAGGTCGAGGCGGGCCGTGACGATTTCTCGCTGGTCCCGCGACGCCTGAACCTTCAGCCCGCCCATGGCGCCAGCGATGAACGAAGAGCCATAGAAGGTCATCGTACCGACCTCCGAGGTCTCCGTGCCGATGCGGTTCGAGGCCACCACCGGCACCATGTTCGCCGCCGCATGGCCCTGCATGACGGTTTGCCAGTGGTCCTTGGAATCGGAGCGTCGGGTCCTGCGGCTCGTCGCCGATGGCCGTCGGGTAGAAGATGAGGTCGGCGCCCTGCAACGCCAGGATGCGCGCGCATTCGGGAAACCATTGATCCCAGCAGATGCCGACCCCGATGCGCGCGTATTTGGTATCCCAAACGCGGAAGCCGGTGTTGCCCGGATTGAAGTAGAACTTTTCCTCATAACCGGGCCCGTCGGGAATATGGCTCTTGCGGTAGAGGCCCAGAACCGACCCGTCGGCGTCCACCATCGCAACCGAGTTGAAGTAGGCGTTGTTCGCGCGCTCGAAGAAACTGACCGGCAGGACGACCGCCAGCTCGCCCGCCAACTCCGCGAACCGGGCGATGACGGGATTGTCCTCGAACGGCCGCGCCAGGGCGAACAACTCCTGCTTCTCTTCGGCCGGGAAATACGGGGTTTCGAACAGCTCTTGCAGCAGAACGATCTGCGCGCCATCGCCCGCCGCCGCGCGCACCAGGTCTTCGGCCTGCTTGATGTTCGCGTCGCGATCCCAGGTGCACGCCATCTGGGTGGCCGCGACGGTAATCTCGCTCATCGCCTCTCGTCCCGTTCTATGGTCTCCTGACCCGGTTGGCCATACAACCGGCGCCAGGGATGGCTCGTTCCGGCGCTTGACACGGCCAAGGCGTTCGCAACCCTGTCTACGGTACGCCTCGGGCCGGAAGGCGCAAGGCCCACCTCAGCCTGAGCGCGCCGGAACGGCCCGCCAAGAGCACGGATGATATGCGCGACGCTTTGAGACCAGGGATTTAATGCGATGGATATTGTCGGACCTACGCCGCACGAAGACGGCTTTCGCATGCCGGCGCGGTTCTCGCGTCACGAACGGACCTACATGGCCTGGCCGACGGTGGCGGACTACCGCCCCGACCTGGACCGGTCACGCCGGGAATACGCCGCCATCGCCGCGGCAATTTCGGAGTTCGAGCCTGTCACGCTCATCGTGCACCCGGACGACGCGGCCCAACCCATTCTGGAAGGCCTATACCCGCACCGGACGGTGGTGCCGGTCGAAAGCACTGCGATCGCCTGGGACGGCGGCGGCGTGGGCTGCATCACGCAGCAGCAGCCGGCCGGCCGCTTCGCGCGGTAACGGCCGCGCATGACCGACAAAACCAGACAGGCCGCCGCTCAACAGGTGGAATGAAACAGGCCGCCGACCGGCAGCGTCTCCTGCAGGGCGTTGTAAACCTTGACCGCCTCCTCGGTCTGCAACACGTGGACGGCGACGCCGCGCGCCGCCAGCAGATCGAGGGTCTGCGGGCAGACATGCAGCCGTTCCCAGATGCCCTTCGACAAGACCACCGCTTCGGCGCCGTGGTCGAGCAGCTCTTCGACGTCGGCGGGCTGGATGCCGGGCTCGTGGTGGGTGCCGGTCTCGCGCCAGTCCCAATCGCGGGCGCCGCCCGGATAGAGCTTGGCGTCCTTGAAGGCGCCGTGGCCATCCACCTCCAGGCGGCCCCAGGACAGCCGCGCAATACGCGGTGAGCGGCCGGCAGTTGTCATTTTCGAGTGCTCCTTGCCCCGCAGTCTAACGCTATTTCCAATCGGGCGGAATTGCACCATCTCGATCCGCCGCCCTGGAACCTGCGCGGTTCCGCAGAGGCGGCCAAGCCGGCCACCTTTTCGCACCTGTGAGGACGGCGCGGACGGATGTGGTCATACCAGGGTCCTTGCCGTGAACAGGCGAGACAATGGTCAAATGCCGGGGTGGTTGGGGCGCCTGCGGCACTTCACGCCACGCCTGCCTGAACGAACCGATTTGCGCCCATGAAATGGGCCAATACTCAGGATTGTTGGTAGGACAGCTCTATATGGGCTCGTGAATGAAACCGGCGTCGGTTCGCCGGGTCAGCCCGTGCCGAAAGCCGAAGCGATCATGTGAATCATCCCGATCAGCGCCGGCACAATGAACAGGACAAGGAACACCAGCGTGCAGATGTTGGTGAACGTCCAGAGGGCATGTTTCACTCGTTCCCGCTTCAGGCGCTCCAGAGACCGCTTTTCCGGGCCGCCGAGGAACACGAGGAAAAAACGGCGCCGGAAGAACGGAATGGACACACGGATATCCAGCGGCAGGCGTCTGGGGGAGCGATTCTCGAGCGCGCTTTCGATGGCCTCGAGTTGAGAGGCCGTAAAACTGGCGGCCACATGCTGCGGCACGTTGGCCAACAGCCAGCGGCAGAACGACGCGCCGCTCTCGGCAGGACTAACCACCGTCTCCTTGTGGTCGGTCCACTCGATCACCTGTGCTGTGCCCACATTATCCATAGGTCTCTTGCTCCTGAGAGGCAAAAATCACCCTGATCAAACGCACCACGATCTGCACGACGGAATAGAGCACCCTGAGCAGCAGGAGCCACCAGACGGCGGCCAGGATAGCCAGGGTTATCTCGTTGCCGTTGCGGCTGATGGTTTGAAGGTCCCGGTACATGCGATCGGCATCGAGGAACCGGGCGACGTATTGCAGGC
>JAZFZX010000239.1:0-6356 GCA_036444135.1 Kiloniellales bacterium
CGCCGCCAAGGCGTGAGGGGGCCGCCGCAGAGAGGCCCATGGATAATACGCCCGACACACCCACCGGCCGGCAGGTCATAGAGAGCTACGGTGATCGCCGCTTCCGGGTCAGCGGCCAGGTTTTCGAGGGCTCGATCCTGGTGTTCACCGACCGCGCCCAACCATGGCCGGTCGCCGGCATGGACGCCTTGAGCCTAGAAAGCCTCGCGGCCGTCGTTCAAGCCGAGCCCGTGGTCGAGGTCTTGCTGCTCGGCTGCGGTGACCAGATGGCCGTGGTGTCCAAAACGCTGCGCGAGGGCCTTAGGGCCGACGGCGTGGTGATCGAGCCGATGGACACCGGCGCCGCCTGCCGCACCTTCAACGTGTTGATGGCCGAAGGGCGGCGCGTAGCCGCCGCGCTCATCGCGGTCGACTAGGGTTCGACCTCCCGCCGACTGGTGCCTCGGACCGGTCAAGCCCTGATGCCAAAAGCCAGGCGGGGCCCGAAGGCCCCGCCCTTTTCCGTTCCGCGGCCGAGGTGCGGATCAGTAAATGTTCTGCGCCGAGACCATGGCAAACAGCATGGGGATCGACAGCAGTGTGTTGGTCCGCGAGAACAGCATGGCGGTGCGTGCCGACTTGGCCTTGCTGTCGGCGTCGGCATCCACGATGCCCAGGGCCCGCTTTTGGTTCGGCCAGATCACGAACCACACGTTGAACCACATGATTATGCCCAGCCACATACCGATGCCGATGGCCGATTCTTTCGGCCCGCCGCCGATGAGCCCGATGAAGATGGCGTCGATCAGATAGCCGTTCAACATCGCCAGAATCAAGCCGGTCACAATGGTCGCCATGGCGCCCCAACGGAACCAGAACAGGGCCGCAGGCGCGATGACCTTGCCGATGGCCGGTTTCTGCTCGTCCGGGATGTTCGGCATGTTGGGGATCTGCACGAAGTTGAAGTACCAGAGCAGACCGATCCACATGACGCCGCTGAGCACGTGCAGCCAGCGAAAGAGAAACGCCAAGAACTCGAAACCGGAAAAGCCCTGAGTGATCAGGTAGAGCAGGAACAGGACGACGGCCAGCACAAAACCGGCGATCAGCGTCTTGTTTAGATCTGTGAGAATTGCAGCCATTTTCGTGCCCCTCGCGAACTCGATTGCTCGACCGGCGAGCCGCCGGCCCGCTGTCGGGGCCGGTTCAACCGCGGGCTGCCGACCCCATTTGGTTGGCTCGGCCGGTTGTCCGGCCGCTGTTCGATCTGCCGGAGACCATAGGACCAAAGGTTTGGTTTGCCAAGGTGTTACACGCATTTCCTGTAACGGTTCTGCGATCTATAGTCGATCTTTGAAGCCAACGGAGATCGGCCTGCCCGATGCCCAAGCCCGCTTTATCCTATTGCGCCGAACAGGTTCGCCGCCGGGACCATGACCGTTATGTCGCGGCCTTATTCGCGCCCGCCGACCGCCGGGAGGATCTGTTCGCGCTTTACGCCTTCAACCTGGAGATCGCCAAGACGGCGGAGGTCGTCTCTGAGGATCTGCTGGGCCGCATGCGCTTGCAGTGGTGGCGCGAATGTCTGGACGAGGTCTATGCCGGGCAGCCGCGGCGCCACGTCGTGGTGGAACCGCTGGCCGCGGCGGTCCACCGGCATGGGCTCGGCCGCCCGCACTTCGACCGTCTGATCGACGCCCGCGAGGACGACCTTGCGGCGGAACCGCCCGCCGATCTCGCGGCCCTGGAGGACTATGCGGAAGGGACATCGGCCAGCCTCGTGCACCTGGCCTTGCAAATTTTGGGGGTGCCGGCGGACAGCGGCGTCGCAAACGAAGCGGGCCGCCGTCTGGGTCTCGCCTGGGCGCTCACCGGGCTGGCGCGCGCGGTCCCTTTCCATGCGCGCCAGAAGCGCCTCTACCTGCCGGCCGACATGGTGGCGCAGGCCGGGCTCGACATCGAAGATCTCTTCGAGCTGCGCGGCTCCGAGGCGCTGAGCCGGGTTGTCGCACAACTGGCCGCGCGGGCTGGCGATCATCTGACGGCGGCGCGCGCGCTGCGGGGCGCGCTGCCGCGCGCCGCCTTTCCGGCCATGCTGCTGGGACCCCTGGCGGAACGGCACCTGAAGGTTCTATACCGGACCGGGTTCGATCCCTTCGATCCGCGCGTCCTGGCGCAACCATCGGGCAGCGCCTGGCGGCTCGCCTGGGCCGTGCTCAAACGGCGCTACTGAAGCATGACGTGGCCCGTCCGCGATCAGGCGGCCTGCTCCGCGGCGCCTTGCCAGACCCCCAGATCCGCCAGGGCACGAGCCGCATAGGCGGGCCTACGGTCGCGCTTTGGCATGCGCTTCCCGCCGGGCTCTTCGTCCAGCGGCGGAAACAGGCCGAAGTTGACGTTCATCGGCTGAAACGTTTCCGGCTGCGCGCCGCCGGTGATGTGGCCCAGCAGGGCGCCGTGCGCGGTGCTGGCCGGCGGCGGGGCCAGCACATGTCCCTTGCGCTCGGCCGCGGCGAAGCGCCCGGCCAGGAGGCCGATGGCCGCGCTTTCCACATAGCCCTCGACGCCCGTGATCTGCCCGGCGAAGCGCAGCCGGGGTTCCGCCTTCAAGCGGAGCTGGCCGTCCAGCAGCCGCGGCGCATTGATGAAGGTGTTGCGGTGCACCCCGCCGAGGCGCGCGAACTGTGCCTGTTCGAGCCCCGGAATCATGCGGAAGACCTCGGCCTGTGCGCCGTATTTCAGCTTCGTCTGGAAGCCGACCATGTTGTAGAGCGTGGCGAGCGCGTTGTCCTGACGCAGTTGCACCACGGCATGGGGCCGCCGCCCGCTGCGCGGATCGGTCAGGCCCACCGGCTTCATGGGACCGAAGCGGAGCGTGTCCAGCCCGCGCCCGGCCATGACCTCGATCGGCAGGCAGCCTTCGAAGTACGGCGTCTGTGTCTCCCAATCCTGGAATTCGGTCTTATCGGCCATGCGCAGGGCCTCGAGGAAAGCTGCGTAGCGGGCTTCATCCAAAGGGCAGTTGATGTAGTCGGCGCCGTCGCCCTTGTCGTAGCGCGACTGGAACCAGGCCGCCTCGAAATCGATCGAGTCCTTGTAGACGATCGGTGCGATGGCGTCGAAGAAGGCGAGGTAGTCCTCGCCGGTCAAAGTCCGCAAGGCCTCGGTGAGCGCAGGCGAGGTGAGGGGGCCGGTGGCGAGGATGACCGAGTCCCAGCTCGCGGGCGGCAGGTCGGCCACCTCCCGGCGGCGAATCTCTATGAGCGGCTCGGCCTCGAGGCGCTCGCCGACGGCCTTTGAGAAGCCGTCCCGGTCCACCGCCAGAGCGCTGCCCGCGGGAACCCGGTGCCGGTCGCCGGCCCAAAGGATCAGCGAACCGAGTCGCCGCATTTCCTCGTGCAGCAGGCCGACGGCGTTGTTCTCCGCATCGTCGGAGCGGAACGAGTTGGAGCACACCAGCTCCGCCAGGCCGTCGGACTTGTGGGCCGCCGTGCCGCGCTCCGGCCGCATCTCGTGCAGCACGGCGGGCACCCCGGCGCGGGCGATCTGCCACGCGGCCTCGCTGCCCGCGAGGCCGCCGCCAACCACGTGGATGGGGTTCGGGGATGTGGAACGTTGCGTCATGCCGAGAATATAGGGGCAAAGCCGGAGGGATTCACGGGGCTCCTAGTGGACGGCCCAATAACTTTCTTAGCGCCGGCAACCCTCTCAGCCCGGCAGGCCTTCGCTTGCCGGTCTCCGCAGGTAGGGCTCGTCGCCGAATCTGGAGGTGCGGTAGCGCGGCAGGTGATCGGCGGTGTCGAACCATGAAAGACGCTCGCTGTGAAAGACGTGCACCGCCGGGACCACGGCATTGGGGTCGTCCAGCGTGCCGATGTGAAATTCGATCAGCGATTTGCCGGCGTAGGCGCCTTCCCAGGTGAGCGTGGCACCGCACTGGGAACAGAAGGCGCGCCGGACGCCCGGCGAAGACTTGTAAATGGCGCGCTCGCCCTTGGTGAAACGGACCCGACTCTCTTCGAATGAGACCAGCGTCACGGCGGGTGCGCCGCTGTGCCGCCGGCAACTCTCGCAGTGGCAGTGAGCGACAGCGGTGGGGCCGCCGACGGCTTCATAGCGTACGGCGCCGCACATGCAGCCGCCGGTCACAGACGTCTTGGAATTTGTCATGATGCTCCTCTACAACTGACCTCGCCGGTGTCACGAGACTGGATGCCGGTGGCACGGCTAGGTTACAAGAAGATCACAAGATGCGCCGCCACAATGGCCGGCGCGTGGGGGCCGGGGGACGGTCGATGGGCGAAATACCCGAATACGGGTATCTGCAGGAGGTCATCGTCGTCCTGATCGCGGCCGTCTTTTCGGTCGCGCTATTCCAGCGCTTCGGCCTTGGCGCCGTGCTCGGCTACCTGGTGGCCGGCGCCGTGATCGGGCCGAGCGGCTTGGCGCTGGTCACCGACCTGGGCACCATAAACGCCTTGGGCGAGCTGGGCGTCGTGTTCCTGCTGTTCACCATCGGCCTCGAGTTGCCGTTCGATCGCATCCGCGTCATGCAGGCGCGGACCTTTGCCCTGGGGGCGGCCCAGGTTCTGGTGACGGGCATCGCGATCTGCGGCATCGCCTTGCTGATGGGGGTGCGCCCGTTGACAGCCATCGTCATCGGCGGCGGGCTGGCCTTGTCCTCGACGGCCATCGTAATCCGGCTGCTGGTCGACCGGGGCGAGCTGACCTCCCGCTTCGGGCGCACCTGCTTTGCCATTCTTATCGTTCAGGACCTGATGGTGGCGCTGTTCCTGGTCCTCGTGCTCGCGCTCAGCGAGGATGACGTCTCGCTCGGTTTCGCATTGGGCGGGGCGGTTCTAAAGGCGGTGGTGGCCGTCATGGCGATCCTTGGGATTGGACGGATCGTGATGCGCCACATCTTTATGCAGGTCGCGGCGGTGCGCGATCCGGATGTCTTCGTCGCCATGTCCCTGGTCGTCGTATTGGCCATCGGGCTCATGACCCAGATGGCGGGCCTGTCCATGGCTTTCGGCGCGTTTTTGGCGGGGATGCTGTTGGCCGAGACCCATTACCGCCATCAGGTCGCCGCCGATATTCAGCCGTTCCGCGGACTGTTGCTGGGCCTGTTCTTCATGAGCGTCGGCATGTCGGTGGACTTCGAGCTGACGGTGGACAAGGCCGGACTGATCGCCCTTTTCGCGGTCGGGCTGGTGATCCTCAAGGCGGGCTTGCTGGCCGGGCTCGCGGTGGCGCTGGGGGTCCGCCTGGCGCAGGCCGTGCACCTCGGCATCCTCTTGTCGCAGGGCGGCGAGTTTGCCTTCGTTCTGCTGGCCGCGGCATTTACCGCGGGCGTCATCTTGGAGGTCGAAAGAGAGCTTCTGGTGGTCGTGGTGGCCATCACCATGATGGCAACGCCACTGCTGGCCATGCTCGGGCGCGTGGTCGAGCGACGCATCGAGCGCCGTACGGTCGCCGAGATCGAGTCGAGCGCGGACGAGGCCGAGGCGTTGTCGAATCACGTGGTTATCGCCGGCTTCGGGCGGGTGGGTACCGCGGTTGCCGGCCAACTCAAGAAATCCGGTACCGAGTACATCGCGGTCGATCTCGATCCGCACCGAATCACCGAGGCGCGCGGCCGCGGCCTGCCGGTTTTTTACGGCGACGCCACCCGGCCGGAGATTCTCGAGGCCGTGCACGTAGAGCGCGCACGGGCTTTTGTGGTCGCCCTCGACGAGCCGGCGACGGCCCTCAGGCTGGTCTCCATGGTCCGCTACATCTTTCCCGATCTTCGGGTTTACGCCCGCGCCCGCGACGACCGCCACGCTACGGAATTGGCCCGCGCCGGGGCGCACATCGTGGTGCCGGAACTGGTGGCGACGGGGGTCAAGCTGGCGGGATCGATCGTCGAGCGTGGCGATCCGCTGGCCCCCGAGTCCGAAGAGGGCGAGCCCGGCCCGTCGGCCTAGTCATCCAAGGTGTAGGCCGCCTGCTCGTCGGCGATGCCCTTCAGCGTGAAACGGCCGACCAGCGCCGCGCTTTGTCCGATGTTCAGCCGCTCTTCCAGAAGCTAGGCGACGACTGGCGCCACGCGGCGCTGTGCGGTTTCGAGGATGGTGTCGTCGGAGATTGGACCCACCTGGCTCACGCCGTCTTCTTGGGTTTGGCCAGCGTGCGGCCGAGGGCAGGGGCCAGAAACCGTCCCGTGTAGCTTTCGGGCGCCGCGGCCACATCCTCGGGCGTGCCGGCGACCAGAATCCGGCCGCCCTTGTCGCCGCCCTCGGGTCCCAGATCGATGATCCAGTCCGCCGTCTTGATGATCTCCAGGTTGTGCTCGATGACCACCACGGTATTGCCTTGATCGACCAGGGCGTGCA
>JAZFZX010000240.1:0-4394 GCA_036444135.1 Kiloniellales bacterium
AGCGCTGCCGAGCCGGCCTCTTCGCCTATGCGGCGGCGCGGTCGATCTGTTCCTTGCGGCGCCGGACGAAGACATCGAGCTCTTCGGCAATCGCCGGGTCCAATGGCGGCTGTTCGTAGTCCTCCAACAACTGCTTCCAGACCGCCGTGGCCCGCTCGGTCGCGGTCTGGGCTCCGGCTTCCTCCCAGGTTTCATAGTTCCGCCAATCGGAAATCATCGGCTGATAGAACGCCGTCTCGTACCGCTCCATGGTGTGCGGCGAGCCGAAGAAATGCCCGCCCGGCTGCACGTCGCGGATGGCGTCCAGCGCCAGGCTTGCAGTGTCCACCTCGATGGGCAGCAGCATCTCGGCAAACATCTGCAGGAGTTCGGCGTCGAGGATGAATTTCTCGAAGGACGCCGTAAGGCCGCCTTCCAGCCAGCCGACCGCGTGATACAGCAGGTTGGCGCCGCCCAGGACGGCGCTCCAAATGGACATCTCGGATTCATAGGCCGCCTGTGCGTCCACCACATTGCTGGCGTTGGCGTTGCTCGAGCGGTACGGCAGGCCGTAACGGCGCGCCAGTTGGCCACCGGCGATGGTCGCTTTGGCGTTCTCCGGAGTGCCAAAAGCCGGTGCGCCCGAGCGCATGTCCACGTTCGAGGTAAATCCGCCATAGACCACAGGCGCGCCGGGGCGGGCGATTTGCGTCAGCGCGATACCGGCAAGCGCCTCGGCGTTCTGCTGAGCCAGCGCCGCCGCCACCGTGACCGGCGTCATCGCCCCCATCAGCGTGAACGGCGTCACGACCACGCCCTGGCCGTGTTCCGCCATGGCGATAAGCCCGTCCGACATGGCGCCGTCGTAACGCCGCGGCGAATTGCAGTTGATGTTGGTCATGATGCCCGGATCGCCGGCCATCTCCTCACGCGAAAGCCCGCGGGCGATCGCCATCACATCGATGCCGTCCACGGCGCGCTCGGCACCGATGGCCGAGCACTGAAAGACCCGGTCGCAATAGAGGACGTTCGCCACATAGCAGTCCAGATGCCTGCTCTCGGCCGGAAGCTCGACCGGAGGACAGGGCTGATTGCCGATGTAATGGACGATGTTGAGGGATTGCGCGAGCCGGATGAAGTCGCAGTAGTCCTGGAAATTGCCCGCCCTGCGGCCACGCTCGCAATCGTGGACGTTGGGCGGACCACCGACGGTCGAAAAGCAGACCCTACCGCCGCCGACGGTCAAGCGACGCTCCGGGTTGCGGGGCGTCAAGGTGAAGGAGGACGGCGCCTTGGCCACCGTCTCCATAACGAGGCCCCGGTCGAACCGCACCATCTGGGTCTCAAGGTCCACCTCGGCGCCCGCGCCCTTCAGAAGCTCCAGCGCGCGCGTGCTCAGGAATTCAACCCCGAGCTCTTCCAGGATCTGCATCGACGCATCGTGAATCGCCTCGATCTGATCGGCGCTCAGGAACTCGAGCGGCGGGTATGGATTGACCACCGATCTCCAGGGCAACTGCTGAAACTCAGCATCTTTTCTTCTGCGGTCGCTACGGCCTTGGCTCTTACGGCGCATCTCGGTCCGGTCCTCTGGTGTGGTGTGGCCCGCACGCGCCCCGCGACGCAGGGCGATTCGGCCGGATCATGGCATATCTCTCGATTTCGCCGTTGTCTCAGACTCGACGTGTCGCATCGCGCGATGGCGGCTGTTGCACAATGAAGCGCCCGCCGGATAGCCCGACCGATAAAGATCCGGCGGTCCCTGGAACGCGCCGGACGCGCCTATGGGTCCGTGCCGCTGCCCGACAGGAGGGCGCCGGCGACCTCCTCCCATTCTTCCGCAAGCGGCACGGAGGGCATCTGCTTGCCGGCGCGGCGATACCAATAGGCGGCGTTGGACGGGTCGCCCTCCACGCGGTGCAGGTAGGCGTGCACCCAGGCGCCGGCCGCGTCGTCCTGGCCTTGGGCCAGACGATGAGCCTGGTCCCAGTCGCCTCTGGCCTCGTGCCAAAGGGCCTGCACGGCGCGGCTCGCGTCCGCCGGGGGCGACGCCTCGCCGAGTGAGTCTCTGAAGGCTTCCAGATCCATCGGGCGGCTCCGTAGGTTCGTGGTGCGGGACTCGGCGCCGCGGCCCCCGGTCAGGCCGCCAAGACCACCTTGGCGTAGTTCTCGTAGCGCGCGATGTAGTAGTCGGGCGTATTGGCGATCGCCTTGACCGATGGGCGCTCGGCCATCACCGCGATCCAGGCACGCAGACGCGGGCAGTCATCGGGTATGGCAAGCCCACGGTAGTGGGTCCACGCCGGCAGGCGCTCGAAGAAGGGATAATAAGCGAGGTCGAGCAGCGAGACCTCCGGCCCGAGCCAATAAGGCCCCTCGCCGCTCGATCCCCCGAGACCGCCGGTTTCGATGGTGCGCAGATGCGCTTCGACCTTGGCCTTCAGTTCGGAATGCTGGCCGGCATCCTGGTTCTTGATCGCCGCGTAGAGGTCGTCGAGGAAGTGATCGTCGCAGTAGTCGATCCAAATGCGCACGTGCGCGCGCCGGCCCGGGTCCTGCGGCATGAGGCGTGGCTCCGGAAACACCTCCTCCAGGTACTCGTTGATGATCGCGCTTTCATAGACCTCGTTGCCGTCGTGGACGATGGCCGGAACCTTGCCGTAACGTGAGACCTCCAGAAAGTGCTGCGGCTTGTTCTTGAAGTCGATTTCCGTCAGCGCGAAGTCCAGGCCCTTTTCCAGCAGCGCCAGGCGCGTGCGATGCGCAAAGGGGCAGACCCGGGCGCTGAACAGTTCAATGTCGGGTGACGCAGCCATGTTCGCTTGTCCTCCTCCCACGCTAGGTGAGCGCGATTTCCACATCGCGAGCGCCGCTTGAGCGTCGCCCTCGGGGCTCCTGGCGCGCCGACCGTGATTCGCCCCTATCCTAGCCCGCCGGCCCAGGGCTAAGGAAGGCCGCCGTGCACCCGGCCGATCCGCACCTGGCGTTAGTTGGACCCTTCCCCCCGAAAAATCAGGAATTCGAGCGCCTTAAGGGCGCCTGGTGCGCCTTGGTGGTGACTCAATCCCGCTGGCAGGATAGTCTTGCTGAGAGGTCGGACCGGGACCTGGGTTGCCGAGCCCCGAAACCGACGGAAAAAGGAACGGGAGGTATTCTTCGATGTCCATTTACGCAAAATCTCTGGTCGCCGCCGGGGCCATTGCCGCGGTCTGCCTGGCAGGCGGTCCGGCGTCAGCGAAGGTCGAGGGCGACACCATCACATTGGGCGCCGCCGTGTCGGCTACCGGCAAGTACTCGACCAACGGCAAGCACACGATGAACGGCTACAACCTCGCCGTCGAACGGATCAACGAAATGGGCGGCGTGACCGTCGACGGCAAGTCCTACAAGCTCGAGATCATCTACTACGATGATGAGTCGACGCCGGCCCGCGGGGCGCAACTGGCCGAACGCCTGATCAATCAGGACGGCATCAAGTTCATGCTGGGCCCGTATTCATCGGGCCTCACCAAAGCCATCGCCCCCGTCACGGAAAAGTACGGGATTCCCATGGTCGAGGGTAACGGCGCGTCGCGCGCGATCTTCGCCCAAGGCTACAAGTATGTCTTCGGGGTGCTTTCGACGTCCGAGCAGTACCTGTCGAGCGCCATCGACCTGGCCGCCGAAAAGGCCACGCAGGACGGCCGCAAGCCGCAGGACGTCACGGTGGCGTTGGCGATGGAGAACGATCCCTTCAGCCAGGATATACGGGCCGGCGTGATCGACAACGCGACCGCGTACGGCATGAAAGTGGTCATCGACGACAAGCTGCCCAAGGAACTCAACGACATGGCGGTCACCTTGACCAAGGTGAAGGCGGTCCGGCCCGATGTCCTGGTGGTCTCCGGCCATTCGAAGGGCGCCGCTACGGCCATCAAGCAGATCGCCGCTATGAAGGTGGACGTGCCGATCCTGGCGCTGACCCACTGCGAGGCCGCCGACGTGATCGGCAAGTTCGGCGCCAACGCCGACTACACTCTCTGCGCGACACAATGGGCCGAGACCATGAGCTACCGTGACGACTGGTTCGGCTCGGCGGCGGATTACGCGAAGGACTTCGAGGAACAGTTCGGCTATGCCCCGCCCTATCAGGCAGCCGAATCCACGGCCTCGGTCCTGACCTATGTCGATGCCTTCCAGCGGGCCGGATCGTTCGACACCGGCAAAGTGCGCGATGCTTTGGCGGCGACCGATATGCAGACCTTCTACGGCAACATCAAATTCGACGAGACCGGCAAGAACATCGCCAAGCCAATGGCCTTGCGGCAGATCCAAGACGGCAAGCTGGTCGTGGTGGCGCCGGCGAAATGGGCCGCGGCCGAAATGATCTATCCGCGCCCCAAATGGTCGGAGCGCTGACACCGTAGTTCGAAGCG
>JAZFZX010000241.1:0-3043 GCA_036444135.1 Kiloniellales bacterium
CCATGGTCGCCGACGCCGAGGGGGCCTTGGGCGGCGTCGATATCCTGGTCAACAACGCCGGCATCCAGCATGTCGCGTCGGTCGAGGATTTCCCCGTGGACAGGTGGGACGCGATCATCGCCGTCAACCTCTCGGCCGCCTTCCACGCCATCCGGGCCGTGGTTCCGGCCATGAAGGCGCGCGGCTGGGGCCGCATCATCAATCTGGCCTCAGCGCACGGCCTGGTGGCCTCGCCATTCAAGTCGGCCTATGTGGCCGCAAAGCACGGCATGGTGGGGCTGACCAAGTCGATCGCCCTGGAGGTGGCCGAAAACGCCATCACGGTCAACGCGATCTGCCCAGCCTATGTCTGGACCCCGCTGGTCGAACGGCAAATCCCCGACACCGCCCGCACCCGCGGGATCACCGAGGCCGAGGTCGTGGAGACCGTCTTGCTGGCCGGGCAACCCACCAAGAAATTCGTGCAGGTGGAGGAGATCGGCGCGCTGTCGGTGTTCCTCTGCTCGGACGCGGCGGCTTCGATCACCGGCGCGGCCTTGACCATCGACGGCGGCTGGACGGCGCAATAGCCGCAAGGGCTTTACCTGGCCCTGGATGCTCGAAAAAATGGACGCGTGAAGGCCGCGATCCGGATCGGCCGGGCCGGTGCCCTCGGCAGGCGAAGGAGACGACGATGGACGACGCGAGAGATCGGGCACGGGCCACCGCCGCGGAGATCAAGGGGCGCATTCAAAGCCTGGGGGCCGACGGCTTGGATCTTGTCTTCCGGGAGGCCCGCACCTACCGGACGTGGCAGGACCGGGAAGTCGGCGACGACCTCTTGCGCCAGCTGTTCGATATCATGAAGCTGGGGCCGACCAGCGCCAACTGCTGTCCGGCACGGATCGTGTTCGTCAAGAGCGCCGAGGCCAAGGCGCGCCTCAAACCGACGCTAGCCGCGGGCAACGTGGACAAGACCATGAACGCACCGGTCTGCGCGATCCTGGGCCACGATCTGGCGTTCCACGAGGACATGAGCTGGCTGGCGCCGCACATGAAGAACAACCCGTTCGCCGACAACGCGGCCTTGGCGGAAACCACGGCCTTCCGCAACGGATCGCTGCAGGGCGCCTACCTGATCATCGCGGCGCGCGCCCTAGGCCTCGACTGCGGCGCCATGTCCGGCTTCGACAACGCGGCGCTAGACCAGGCGTTCTTCGCGGGCACCGCCATTCGCTCCAACTTCCTGTGCAATCTGGGCTACGGCGATCCCGGCCAGCTGCACCCGAGGGCGCCGCGGCACGCATTCGATCAGGCCTGCCAGATTCTGTGACGCGCGCGGCCGGCACGGGCGTGGAGCGCCGCCTCAGTCGAGCCCGGCCGGAAGCTCGGCCACCTGAAGCGGTGCCAGGAAATCGGGCAGCGCCATTGCGGATACGGCGGCAATCAGCCGGCCGTCGCAGTTCAGGGCCCGGTCGGCAAGGTCCACCATCCGGCGGTTCGGATAGGCGTGCGGCGCCTTCGCCCGCAGGACCCGGACGGCCTCGGCCTCGCGGCCCCGGTTGGTGCGGCACAGGATGGTGAGCGCCGCCGCCGTCGAACGGCTGACCCCGGCATAGCAATGGATGATCATCGGCCCCGATCGGCTCCAGCGGTCGGCGAAATCGATCAGGCTCTCGATGTGATTGGCCGCGGGCGCGATGAAGCCGCGGGCGGGTTCGTTGATATCGTGGACCTGCAGCTTGAGGTGTCCGTCCGCAGCCACACTGGCCGGTGTCGGCGGAAAGGGATCGTCGCCCAGCAAGGAGATCACGTGCGTCGGCCGTACCCGGCTGGCGAGGTGAGGCAATTCGGCGAGCGAACAGATAAAGATCATCTCTAGGGTCTTTGAGAACTGCGGCGGCGGCGTGTGCCATCATAGGCAGCGCCGGCGGCGGACGCTATGATTGCGAACCAGACGCCTAGGAGGATACCGGATGGCGGACCTGCCGCGGGTGGAGATCGTCTATTGCCGGCAGTGCCGCTGGCTGATGCGCGCGGCCTGGCTGGCGCAGGAATTGCTCACCACATTCGAGGGCGAGCTGGGCGAGGTCGCCCTGATCCCCGGCACCGGCGGTATCTTCGAGATCCGGGTCGATGGCCAGAGCGTGTGGTCGCGCAAAGAGGAAGGGCGCTTCCCGGAGGCCAAGGAGCTCAAGCAGCGGGTGCGCGACCGGGTCGCGCCGGACAAGGACCTGGGCCATTCCGACGCGCGGTAACCGGGCGGCCTCGGGTCTGTCGAGCGCCGGCGGGCGGGCCGAATGCTCGGCCAAGAGTTGCGCATCGACCCCATGCGCATCGATAGTGATGGACAGGGAGGTTCGTTTGCCGTGCGCCGATCACTGATTGCGCTGTTTTGCGCCGGTCTCGGGTTCTGGCTGCCGATCGGCCCTGGCACGCACCTGGCGCAGGCCTCGCCGGGGCAGATCCTGGCGGTGCAGGGCGGCGATGCGGTCCTGCGGACCGCGCCCCGGAGCGATGCCGAGGCGGTCGTGACACTGACGCCGGATCACCGGCTGATCGAGTTCGAGCGCCGCGACGGCTGGGTGCGCGTGGGGGTGTTCCGCCTCGTGGGCGCCTTCGGCTGGGTTCCCGCCGACCGTCTGATGCCGGTGGTGCGTGCACCGCCGCCGGAGCCGGAGCCGGAACCAGTCCCGGTGCCGTCCGTACCCTCCGGCTCCCGGTTTCGGGTCGAGATTTCGGGCTCACCGGCGGTCTCCTACCGCGGCGAATGCACCCTGGTCGGCGATACTGGAGCCCGCAGGAAGGTGGCACTGGCCGGCACGATCCCCGACCGTTATCGCTTCGTGGGCGGGGCGCTGTCTTGCGTGGTCCAAAAGTGGGATGCGAGGGGCCGATTGCGGGTGGGTCTCTACCAGGGCGGGCGGCTGATTGCGTACAAGGACACGGCGGCAGCCTTCAACTACGTCCGGATACGAAGCGCCGGCCCGTGGGGCGGCGCCCGGTCGACGCGCGGCGATTTTCCGCGCATCCGCGCGCAATCCGGCGAACCGAAGACACCCGA
>JAZFZX010000242.1:0-2324 GCA_036444135.1 Kiloniellales bacterium
CGATCGATGCGACCACCGCGCAGACGTAGCCCGGATAGGCCCCGACCTTGTTGCCGAAACCCCCGCCCACGTCGGGCGAGACGACCCGGATATTGCTCTCCGGGATGTTCGCGATCAGCGAGACCACAGTGCGGATGACGTGCGGCGCCTGGAACGTGCCGTAGAGCGTGAGCGCGCCGTTCGCCCCGTCCATCGAGGCCACGGCGCCGCAGGTCTCTAGCGGTGCGGGATGGACCCGTTGGTAGAAGATTTCTTCACGCACCGTGAACGCGGCCTCGGCAAAGGCCGTATCCACGGCCGTCTTGTCGCCGGCTTCCCATGTGAAGATGTGGTTGGGATGGCTCCGCGGGCCCTGGCCGACCTCTGTTTTCTCCTGCGCGTCCTCGCGCAGGACCGGGGCGTCGGGCTCCATGGCCTTTTTCGGGTCGACGAGGACCGGCAGATCCTCGTAGTCGACGTCGACGAGCTGGACCGCATCGGCCGCAACGTAGCGGTCCTCCGCCACGACGAACGCCACCTCCTGGTTCTGGAAATGCACCTTCTCGTCGGCGAGCACCGCCTGCACGTCGCCCGCCAAAGTCGGCATCCAATGCAGGTTGAGCGGCTTCAGATCCTCGGCGGTCAGGACCGCGAGCACGCCGGGCAGGGCCTTGGCGGCCTCCGTATCGATCTTCGTGATCCGCGCATGCGCATACGGGCTGCGAACGAAGTCGCCGAACACCATACGCGGCAGCTTGATGTCGTCGACGTAATTGCCCTGGCCGCGAATGAATCGGGCATCCTCCTTGCGCCGGCGATCGCTGCCGATGCCGCCGAGCTGTGCTTCGCGCTCGGCCGCTGGGGTCGTTGTCGTTTCCGCCATTAGACCGCGGCCTCCTTCTCCCTCATGCTGCGTCCGGCATCGCGGATCGCCTCGACAATGTTCTGATAGCCCGTGCAGCGGCACAGGTTGCCCGAGATGCCCAAGCGAATCTCCGCGTCGCTCGGGTCGGGATTCTCCTGGAGCAAACGGTAGCCGCGTATCAGCATACCCGGCGTGCAGTAGCCGCACTGAAGGCCGTGATCCTCGACGAAGTACTCCTGCAGCGGATGAAGCTCCCCGCCTTGTGAAAGTCCCTCGACCGTGAGCACCTCGCCGCCGTCGGCCTGCACCGCAAAAACCGTGCAGCTCTTCACCGAGCGGCCGTCGAGGTCGATCGTGCAGGCGCCGCAATGCGAGGTCTCGCAGCCGATGTGCGCTCCGGTCAGTTCGAGGTGCTCGCGCAGGAAGTGGATCAGCAGCGTGCGCGGCTCCACCGCGGCTTCGACCTCTTGCCCGTTGACCGTGATCCGGATCTGGGTCTTGCTCATGGCCTCAAGCTCCCTTCGCTCGGCTCAGCGCGGTTTCGATCGCGCGCCGGGTCATGACCCCGGCGGCGTGCTTGCGATACGCGACCGGCCCGCGCGTGTCGGCGACCGGATCGGTGATCTCGACCGCGCGCTCCACGGCCTGCTCGATCGCGGTTGCGTCGACCGCCGTGCCAATCAGTGTCTGAGCCGCCGCCTCGGCGAAGAGCGGGGTTGGGGCGACGTTGGTCAACGCGATCGCGGCCGCCGAGCAGGTATCCCCGTCGAGGGTCAGCGCCACCGCCGCGGCGGCAGTGGCATAGTCGCCGACCTTCCGTTTCAATTTGGCGTAGGCCTGGCCTTGGGCGCGCGGCGGAATCGGGATCCGGATCGCGCTCAGCACCTCGCCGCCGGCGAGCGCGGTCTCGAAGGTGCCCTTGTAGAAGTCGCGCGCGGACACGGAACGTTCTCCGTCGGGTCCGTGAAGCAGGTAAGACGCATCGATACACATCATCACGGCGGGCATGTCGTTGCCGGGATCGCCGTTGGCGACGTTGCCGCCGAGCGTGCCGCAGGCGCGCACCTGCGGGTCGGCGATCAGCTCCGCGGCCTCCCGCAAAATCGGGCAGGCTTCGGCGAGCCGCGCCGACGCGATGATCTCGGCCTGCGTGGTCATGGCCCCTATTTGCAGCGCGCCGCCGGATTCCGCGATGCCACGCAGCGCCTCTACACCCTTGAGGTCGATCAGGTGGTCGGGCTGGGCCAGGCGCAGCTTCATCATGGGAATGAGGCTGTGCCCACCGGCGAGCATCAGCGCCGCCTCGCCGTGCTCGCCAAGCAGCGCCACGATCTCGTCAATCGTGTCTGGCCGGTGGTAGTTGAAGGGTGCCGGAATCAATGTATCCTCCCTTTCGGCCGGGATTTCTCATCTGGCTTATCCCGTTAACGAAACACGATAGCCGAGGCGGCGGCCACAGGCGAGTCTGGCCTTGGTTTCC
>JAZFZX010000243.1:0-4005 GCA_036444135.1 Kiloniellales bacterium
GCGCGGCAGAAGATGAATTTAGAGGTCGAGCAGCGCCTGGCGGCGGTTCAGGCCGGCGGAAAGGACGAGCACGAAAAGCGCCTGGCGGCGGCGCACGCGGAATGGAAGGCCGATCACGAAAAGCAGCTGGCGGCGGTGGAACAGGCTTGGCGGGTCGAGGAGGAAAAGCGCTTATCGGCAGCCGAGGACAAATGGAAGGCAACCGAGGAACAGCACCTGGCCGCGGCGCGGCAGGAGATGGCGCAGGAGGCCGAGCATCGCCTGGCCGCGGTTCAGGCAGGTGGGAAGGACGAGCAGGAACAGCGCCTGGCGGCGGTCCGCGAGGATTGGAAAGCCGATCACGAGAAACAATTGGCAGCGGCAGAACAGACCTGGAGGTCCGAGGAGGAGAAGCGCCTAGCGGCAGCCGAAGCGAAGTGGAAGGTAGCCGAAGAACAGCGCCTGGCGGCGGCGCGGCAAGAGACGGCGCAGGAGGTCGAGCGCCGCTTGACGGCGGTTCAGGCCGGTGGAAAGGATGAGCAGGAACAGCGCCTGGCAGCGGCGCGTGTGGCTTGGGAAGCGGAGCACGAAGAACGATTCAAGGCGGCCCAAACGACTTGGCAAGCCGAGCAAGACAATCACCTGGCCGAGGCCCGCGCGGCGTGGGGAAAGGAAGAGGAGCAGCGTCTGGCCGCTTCAGAAGAAAAATGGAAATCGGCCGAGGAGCAGCGCCTGACCAAGGTCGAGCAACAAGCCAAGCAGGAGCTCGAGCGGCGCCTAGAGGCCGTCCAGGCCGGCGGTAAACTGCAGGACGACGAGCGCTTCGCAGCGGCCCGGGCTGATTGGGAAAAGGAGCACGAAAAGGGCCTGCAGTCGGCCCAACGCGCCTGGCGGAGCGAGGAAGAGAAGCGTTTGGCCGAGGCCCGGGAAGCTTGGCAACAGAACAACGGTCAGCGCGTCGAAGCGGTCGAGACGAAGTGGCGGGACGAAAGCGAACGACGGCTGGCGGAGGTCAAGCGAGATTGGGAGCATAAGTCCGAACAGCGTCTGAAAAGCGTCCGGGAAGCCTGGGAATCGGAGGGGGATCGACGCCTGACCGAAGCAGAGGCCGACTGGAAGGCGAAGGAATCGAAGTTGCAGGCCGTGGCCCACAAGGCAACGGAGCGCGCTGCTCGAGCGGAACAGAACGCGGCCTTGAATGCACGCTTGTACCAGGAAACTATGGACCGGCAGGGCGCCGGCGAAAAACCGCGCAAGGCAAAGCGCAAAACAAAACGCGCGACCCGCCTGTTCTCGATCGAACGTCCGGGGCGCATGCTCGCCGTGGCGTGTGCCAGCCTCCTGGTTCTTGTCCTGTCGGATCCGATAGCCGACATCGGGGCGTCGTTATTGAAAAGCGATGGGCCACCGCTCGAGGTGAGCCCGGCCATTGATCGAGCGGGGACCCTGTTCGTCCAGCCGTCCATGGCCAACATGCGCGAAAAGGCGACCCAAGAGTCGCCGGTGATCGGGCATATCAGGCAAGCCGCGGAGGTTATCGAGGTCGCGCGCCAGGGCGCATGGGTCCAAGTGATCGTGCCCGAAGCCGGCGGTCAGCAGGGTTGGATCCATTCCTCTCTCTTGGGCGCTGAGCCGCCGGTTCAACAGTCGCCGTAGGTCTGTTTGGCGGGGGCTGATTCGCGATCGCCCCTGACCGGGCACCTCCATACCTGACAAAAACTGTTATACCAACGGTCCTAGATACTGACCGATTTCACCGCGGCGATTTTGGCGCGCCGGATAGGAGCGAGCCGCGCCGTAGTGCCGTCCACATCAAGCGACGAGTGACGCCGCCGGCGGCCGAAAGCGCCCGGCCTCATGGTGGGGCAAATCCTCCCGCCGGGTGCCCAGTGGAGTCCAGGCGCCGTTCGCCCGATAGCGCCTGCATCGCGCTCCACGCCGCGCCTACCCGGACGAGCCGATTTGCACCCATGAAATGGGTCTATATCTAGGACCCTTGGTATTACAGGTGTAACATTTGGCTGCGCAACGGGACCGCGTTGCCGATGCGCCCGCAACAAGATCTATCCCAAGAGCAGATGCGGAAAAGGCGATGAGTGAAGAGATCGAACAGGCCCGCCAGGCTTTGAGAGGGGTTCCCGGGTTCGGCGAGATCGGTGCGGTGGCTCGCCTCGGCGGTCTGACGAACCTGGTCTACCGGGCAGAGACCGACGGCACCACGGTGTGCCTTCGCGTGCCCGGCAAGGGCACCGAGGAGTACATCGACCGCGAGGTCGAAGCGGTCAATGCGCGTGCCGCGGCCCGTGCGGGCGTAAGCCCCGAGGTGCTGCATTTCGACGCGGCGACGGGCCTGATGGTGACACGCTTCCTCGAAGGCACGGAGACGATGACGGCGGAGGCCTTCAAGACCCGCCCCGGCGCGCCGGGGCGTGCCGGCCGCGCCTTCCAGCAGCTGCACGAGTCCGGCGAGGCCTTCGCCTTCCGCTTCGAGCTGTTCGCCATGATCGACGACTATCTGAAGATTCTCTCGACCAAGGACGTGAATTTGCCCGAGGGCTATCACGACGTGGTGGGCGAGGCCAAGGCGGTGCGCGCGGCGCTCGACCGAAACCCGGTCGCGCTCGCGCCCTGCCACTGCGATCCGCTGTGCGAGAACCTGCTCGATACCGGCGCGCGCATGTGGATCGTCGACTGGGAATATTCCGGCATGAACGACCCTATGTGGGACCTCGGCGATCTGTCGGTCGAAGGCGCCTTCGATCCGGCACAGGACCGGGAGATGATGGACGCCTATTTCGATGGTGAGCCGCCACGCGACCAATGGGGCCGCATGATCATCTACAAGGCCATGTGCGACCTGTTGTGGACGCTATGGGGCCTGATCCAGCACGCCAACAAGAACCCGGCCGACGATTTCTGGGCCTATTCGGTCAACCGCTTCGAGCGCTGCCGGACGCTGATGGCCGACCCGGAATTCGGCTCACATCTCGGGGCGATCGATCAAGGCTGAACTTGCGGCCCGGTCGGCATCAACGGTCCCCGGCGGTTTCTTCACCCACCTCCGCCGTGACGCTTGCGATATGCGTCGTCACCGAGGCCTGGTGCAATGCCGAATAGAGCCAGTCGCTCGGTTTACGATCTGTCACAAGTTCGTCGATGTTGGTCAGCGGACAAATCAGCTCATGGCGGATGGCGCCGAACTTGCTGGCGTCCAGCAGCAGGCACCGCTGCTTTGCCTGCTCCAACATGCGGCGCTTTACCCAGGCCGCGCCGGAATGCGCTTCGCTTGGGCCGGCCTCGGTAAGGCCGCTGGCGCCGATGAAGGTCTTGTCGACGAAGAATCGCTCGAGAAAGGCGATGGTCTCGGCCCCGGTGACGATTCCCTCGTAGGGGTGATAGTCACCGGGGCAAATGACGACCTTGGACGAAGGGTTCTGGCTGACCGCTGCCGCCACGCCCAGGCTGTTGGTCAGCACCGTGAGATCGCGGCCCACGGCCGCGAGTTGCCGGGCGAAATGAATCGTCGTCGAGCCGCCGTCGATCATGACGAGCTCACCGGGCTCGACCAACGTGCTGGCATAACGGCCGATGCTCTCGCGTTCGCTCACATGCTCGAGCAAGCGCTCGTTCACGGCCGCCTCGTGACCCAACGAGGACCGCGCCGCGCCGCCATAGGTGCGGTTGACCGCGCCGGTCTCGCTGAGCTCGTCCAGATCGCGGCGGACGGTTTCAGTCGATACCTCGAACTCACGCGCGAGCTCGGCAATGCGCACGGTCGGGTTGGCCCGCAGCAGGGCGATGATGCGGTCCTGGCGCAGGTGCTTGCGGCTATGTGGCCGTTGGCTCATCGTACGCTCAACAGGGCATCGGCGAGCTCGGCGAACCCCAGGGCGCCGGGGGCGCGTGTGACATAGGCGGGTTCGGCGCTCAGCCGGCCGGCGAAGTCCCGCACGTTGGCGACGCCGACAGAGTTGGGGAAGTACGAGAACATGGGCGCGTCGTTGGGCGAATCTCCGACGAACAGCA
>JAZFZX010000244.1:0-5576 GCA_036444135.1 Kiloniellales bacterium
ACCGGCGATCGGCGAGCCGCTCGCACCACCGCCGGCCAAACCCGTCATGGCGCAAGACAAGCAAGCGGCCGCGCCTCTGCAGCTCGCGGAAGCCGAGATATCGGCGCCATCCCCGGAACCGGAGACGGCGCCGGCGAAGAAGGCGGGGCTTGTCCCTCCAGCCGCCCCTGCGCCAACCGAAGAACCGCCGGAGCCCGCGCCGGAGGTGGAGCAGTCGGCCGGCGACGAAGTAACCGAGCCGGTCCCTGAAGAGGCGACGGAAGAGGTGACAACAGCGCCGGAGGATACCGCGGAACCCGCCGCGTCAGAAGAATTAGCCGAGCCCACGCCATCGGAGGCGCCGCAGTTGGCGACAGCAGAGACGCTGGCACCGGCACCCGATGAGGCGGCAGGCGAGCCATCGGCGGCACTCACGGAGGAAGGCTTGCCGCAATTCGCCGAAGCCGGTGTGTTCTCGCCGTTCCCGGTGGAGGATGCGCCGCCGGCAGCGCAGGCACCGCCATCCGCCGCCGCGGAAGGCTCCGCTGCTGTCCCGCCTTTGAGCCCGTCCCAGCCCGCGCTCTCTGAGACGCCGCAGCTGGCCTCATTGCCGAAGCCCCGCGCCGCCGATCTTCAAAGCGCCGACATAGCCTTCGACCTGAACGACTGCCAGCTCGCCATACGGCTTTACACCCAAGCCTTGGAGCAGGTTGGCCTGTCCAGCCGAGGCCAGGCCGAGGCCTACAACAACCGGGGACGCTGTTACCACGATGGCAGGTACTTCGAGGAAGCCATCGCGGATTTCAATACCGCTATCGATAGGCAGCCGAATTACGCGGCCGCTTTTTTCAACCGTGGGCGCGCGCATCAGGCCGTGGGCGAGACCGCTCTGGCACAGTCGGATATGCAAATGGCTTACGAGCTGGGATTCAAGCGCCTCGGCCTGTCGCCGACGACCCCCTGAGCGCCCGCGGCGCCGCAAAAATCCGAACCGGAGGCCCCGGTGCCGTGCCGGCCCCGGCGCGGGCCGGGTCGCGGGCGTATTGTTCCTACGCCGTGGCCACCTATAATCCAATCGAACGGCCCGGAATACGGATCCGGCCACGGAGCCCGATGCGATGAACGACACGCAGGACCCTTCGCCGAGCACCCTGCCCCTGACGGTGGACGACACGCTGGCGCTGTTGGCCGAGGGCCGCTACGTTGCCGACCGCAGCCTGGCAACCGTGCTGTATCTGTCGCTGAAGCTCCGGCGGCCGCTGTTCCTGGAGGGCGAGGCGGGCGTCGGCAAGACCGAAATCGCGAAGGTCCTGGCCGAAACCCTGAACCGCCGGCTGTTGCGCCTGCAATGCTACGAGGGCCTCGACGTATCCTCGGCGGTCTACGAATGGGATTATCCGCGGCAGATGGTTGAGATCCGCATCGCGGAGGCCGCCGGCGACCAGGATCGCGATAGCCTGACCAGCGACATCTTCTCCGAACGCTTCCTGATCGAACGGCCGCTGCTGCAGGCCCTCAAGCCGGACCTGAGCGGGCCGCCGGTGCTCCTGATCGACGAACTGGACCGGACCGACGAGCCTTTCGAGGCCTTTCTGCTGGAGATCCTTTCCGATTATCAGATCACCATTCCAGAGCTGGGCACGATCCGCGCGCCCCAGCCGCCGATCGCGATCATCACCTCGAACCGGACCCGGGAAATCCACGACGCCCTGAAGCGCCGCTGTTTCTACCACTGGGTGGACTACCCGGACGCCGAGCGGGAGCTGGAAATACTGCGCGTCAAGGCACCCGGCGCGCCGGCCGCGCTGGCGGCTCAGGTGGTGGGCTTCGTGCAGAAGCTGCGCCAAATGGATCTGTTCAAGCTGCCGGGGGTCGCCGAGACCATCGATTGGGCCGAGACCCTGACGGAGCTCGACACCGTGGCGCTGGATGCCCAGGCGATCGACGATACCCTCGGCGTGCTGCTCAAATACCAGGACGACATCGTCAAGGTACGGGATAGCGAGGCGGCGCGCATCCTGGACGAGGTGAAACAGGGGGTGGCCGCGGCCGCCGGCCAGTGAGCGCGATGGCCGTATCCCGGGACGATACGCAGCAACCTCCGGCGGCCGGCTTCACCGCCACCGCGGAACCGTCCGGTTCGCCGGGCCGGCTGATTGAAAATGTCATGTTCTTCGCCCGCACGCTGCGCGCCGCCGGGCTGCCGGTGAGCCCGGGCCAGGTGTTGGTCGCCATCCGGGCGGTCGAGGCCGTCGGCATCGAGCGGCGCGACGACCTCTATTGGACGCTGCACGCCGTCTTCGTGAACCGGCGCGACCAACAGGACTTGTTCGATCAGGCCTTCCACGTCTTCTGGCGTAATCCCCATTCCCTCAGACGCATGATGAGTCTGCTGCTGCCCGACCTGCAGATCGCGCAGGCGCCCGAGGACGCCAAGGAGATCAACCGGCGCCTGGCCCAGGCGCTGGGCCTCGGCGTGGGCCGCGACGCGGCGAGACCCCGAAAGGAACCCCAGGTCGAGATCGACGCCGTTATGACCTGGTCCCGGCGGGAGCTTCTGGCGGCTAAGGACTTCGAAAAGATGTCGGCCGAGGAGATGGCCGAGGCCAAGCGGGCCATCGCGCGCATGTCTCTGCCGATCATGCACCTCCCCACGCGACGCTTCCGCCCCACCCGGCTGGGCCGGCGGCCCGACCCGAGAGCCAGCATGCGCGCCGCCCTGCGTTCGGGACACGACGTGATCCCGCTCAAGTGGAAGCAGCGGCGCCGGCGCCACCCCCCCCTCGTCATCCTGTGCGACATCTCCGGTTCGATGAGCCGCTATTCGCGCATGATGCTGCACTTCCTGCACGCGGTGACAAACGATCGCGACCGGGTCCATTCCTTCCTGTTCGGCACGCGGCTGACAAACGTCACCCGCCATCTTCGCTACAAGGACGTGGACGTGGCGGTCGAGAAGGTGGCGGCCAACGTCGTCGACTGGGCCGGGGGCACGCGCATCGGCATCTGTCTGCGGGACTTCAACGGTGCCTGGTCGCGGCGCGTTCTGGGACAAGGCGCCGTGGTGCTGTTGATCAGCGACGGGCTCGACCGGGACAACGCCCAGGGCCTGGAACGCGAGGTGGAGCGCCTGCACAAGTCCTGCCGGCGGCTGATCTGGCTCAATCCGCTGTTGCGCTACGAGGGCTATGAACCGCGATCGCTGGGCGCGCGGGCCATCATGCCGCACGTGGACGAGTTCCGGCCGGTGCACAACCTGAACTCTCTGGCCCAGCTGAGCGACGTGCTCAGCCGGCCGGTCGCCCGCCGCCAGGAACGCCCGAGCGAGTGGCTGGAGGCGATGGCGTGAGCGAAGCACCACAGAGCGCTAGAGCCAAGGCGGCCGCCTCCGAGGATCCGCTGGCCACCGCCGCGCGCTGGCGGGACGAAGGCCGCCGGGTCGCCCTGGCCACCGTCGTCGCGACCTGGGGATCGTCGCCGCGGCCGGTCGGCAGTCAACTCGCCGTGGACGAGGCCGGCCAGATGGTCGGTTCGGTCTCCGGCGGCTGTATCGAGGGCGCCGTGGTGCACGAGACCAAGGCGGTCATGGAAAGCGGCGCTCCGAAGCTGCTCGAGTACGGCGTGACCAACGAACAGGCCTGGGAGGTCGGTCTGGCCTGCGGCGGTACCGTGCGCGTGTTCGTCGAGGCCCTGGAATGAGACGCACCCGATGAAACGCGACCTGCTCGACCGCCTGCTGTCCGCGCGGGCGGCCAAGCGCCCGGCGGCCCTGGTCACCGAGCTGGCCGGCGGCGCCCAGGCGCTGGTCGAGGACGGCGTCGCCGCTGGCGATCTGACTCTGAGCGCAGACGAGATGGCGGTCGTAGACCGCGCCATCCGCGACGACCGCAGCGGCCTGGACCCGGCCGGGGGGCGCTTCGTCCAGGTGTTCAATCCGCCGCTCCGCCTGATCGTGGTCGGCGCCGTCCACATCGCCCAGGAGCTGGTGCCGCTCGCCACCATCGCCGGTTATGACGTGACCCTGGTCGACCCGCGCCGCGCCTGGGCCTCGACCGACCGCTTCCCGGAGGTCTCGCTGCTGAGCGACTGGCCCGATGACGCGCTCGCGGCCCTGGCCCCCGACCACCGCACGGCGATCGTCACGCTCACTCACGATCCCAAACTGGACGATCCGGCCTTGGGCGTGGCGCTCAAATCCGAAGCCTTCTACATCGGCGCCCTCGGCAGCACCCGCACCCACGCCAAGCGCCTGGACCGGCTGCGCGATACGGGTCTCGGCGATGCGCAGCTCGCCCGTATTCACGGACCGATCGGGCTGGCCATCGGCGCCAAGAGTCCGGCGGAGATCGCGATTGCCATCCTGGCCCAGATGACACAGGTGCGGCACGGCGCGCCGGCTCTGGTGCGCGCGGCGGCCGCGTCATGAGGTTCGGCGACACACGGATCGACGAAGCCGAGGGCGCCATCCTCGCCCACGCGCTCGCAACGGACGACCTCAGATTCAAGAAGGGGCGGTGCCTCAGCGCCGAGGACGTCGCCGCCTTGTCCGCAGCCGGCATCGAAAGCGTGATCGCCGCCCGTCTGGAGCCGGGCGACGTGCACGAGGATGCCGCCGCCGACGCCATCGCGGCCGCGCTCTGCGGTCCGGGCCTGAAGGCCAGCGCCGCCTTCACCGGCCGCTGCAATCTGTTGGCCGAAGCCCGGGGCGTACTGACCGTGGAGCGCACGCGCCTGGATGACCTCAACCTGGTGGACGAAGCGGTGACCGTGGCCACGCTGCCGCCGTACGCGGCGGTGGAGATGCGCCAGATGGCCGCGACCATCAAGATCATTCCCTTCGCCGTTGGCCAGGCGGTGCTCGAACGCTGCCTCGCCATCGCCGGACAAGACGGCCCGTTGCTGCGCGTCGCGGCCTTCGCCCCGCGCCGGGTGGGTCTCGTGCAGACGCGCCTGCCGAGCCTCAAGGAGAGCCTGCTGGAAAAGACCGTGGACGCGGTCAATGCCCGCCTCGCTGCGCTCGATTGCCCGCCGGTCCTGGAGGCGCGCTGCGCCCACCGGACCGACGAGGTGGCCGGCGCCATTGCGGCGCTGCGGGCCCAAGGCGCCGAGATCATGCTGGTCTCCGGCGCGTCGGCCATCGTCGACCGGCGCGACGTGGTGCCCGCGGGCATCGTCGCCGCGGGCGGCGAGATCGACCACTTCGGAATGCCGGTGGACCCCGGCAATCTCATGCTCCTCGGCCATTTGGAAGACAGCCCGATGATCGGCCTGCCCGGCTGCGCCCGCTCGCCGAAGCTGAACGGCTTCGACTGGGTGCTGCAGCGTCTCGTGGCCGGGCTCGCCGTGACGCCGCGCGACGTCATGCTGATGGGCGGCGGGGGGCTGCTGAAGGAGAGCGCCGCCCGGCCCCTGCCCCGCGCCCAGGCGGTCGAACGGGCCGATGAGGACCTGTCGGCCCCCCTAGAAACCGCCTCCGAGAAGGCCGCACACGCGCCACGCATCGCCGCCGTCGTGCTGGCCGCCGGCCGCTCGACCCGCATGGGCGGGGTCAACAAGCTGCTGGCCGATGTCGAGGGGCGGGCCATGATCGATCGGGT
>JAZFZX010000245.1:0-11027 GCA_036444135.1 Kiloniellales bacterium
CGTTTGCCGCTATTACAGATTCTGGTCCTGGCGATCGTTCAGGGCGCCACCGAATTTCTGCCCGTCAGCTCGTCGGGACACCTGATCCTGGTGCCCCGGCTGACCGGCTGGCCGGACCAGGGCCTGGCGATCGACGTCGCCGCCCATGTCGGGACGCTGCTGGCGGTGCTGATCTATTTCTGGCGCGACGTGGGCCGCTTGCTCCTTGGATTCGCACGTCTGGCGCGGGGACGCGTGGACGACGGCGGGCGGCTGGCGCTCTACCTGCTCGCGGCCACCGTTCCCGCCCTGGCCATCGGCTTGCTGGTGGACCGCTACCTGGGCGATGCCCTGCGCAGTCCCGAGGTGGTCGCCTGGGCCCTGATCGGCTTCGGCGGCGTGCTCTATCTATCCGACCGCATCGGCATGACGATTCGCAGCATCGGCCACATGACCCTCGCTCACGCCCTCATCATCGGGCTGGCGCAAACGCTCGCCTTCATCCCCGGGACCAGCCGCTCCGGCATCACCATGACCGCCGCGCGGATACTGGGCTACGAGCGCGCCGAGGCGGCCCGTTTCTCGTTCCTGCTCTCGATCCCGGCGATTTCCGCGGCCGGGCTTTGGAAAGGCCGGGAGGTTTTCGCCGGCGGCGACCCGGCCATGATCGAGGCCGCGGTCTGGATGGCCGGCTTGTCGGCTATCGCAGGCGTTCTGGCCATCGCGTTCCTCATGGCCTGGCTGCGCCGCGCCACCTTCACGCCCTTCGTCGCCTACCGCATCGCGCTGGGCAGCGTCCTGCTCTGGATGATCTACAGCGGCGTCTTGGGTCCGCTGCAGGGGTCCTAGCGCATTTTCCGTTCGGTCTGGATCAGGCCGCGCGCAGACGGCTCGCCCGGCCGCCGGGCCGGTAGCGATCCAGGTAGCTCGGGATGACCATCTCGATCGCGGTCGGCGTAATGTCCAGATCTGCGAAGCCCGGCATCTCTTGAGAAACCACGTTGTCCTGCTTGAGCAGCAGCACGTTGTCCCGCGTGAGCAGCGGCACCGGCATCAGCTCCAAGAACCCCGCCTGGAGCTCCGCCACCCAAAACGGCACCGGGATCAAGAGCCGGCGGCGGTGGATCTGGGACAGCAGAAGCTGCATCAGCTCCTTGAAGGTGTAGACCTTCGGCCCGCCGAACTCAAAGCTGGCGCCACGGGCCTTCGGGTCCGTGAGCACCCGCGAGATGGCCTCGGCCAGGTCGCCCACGTAAACCGGCTGGAAGCGGGTTTTCCCGCCGCCGATCAGCGGCAGCCACGGCATCAGGCGCGCCAGCATCCCAAAGCGGTTGAAGAAGCCGTCCTCGGGCCCGATCACCAGGCTCGGCCGGCAGATGACGGCGTCCGGGAAGGCCGCGCGCACGACCTGCTCGCCATAGCCCTTGGAGCGCGCATAATCGGACTTCGCGGTCATATCCGCGCCGATCGCCGAGACATGCACCAGGCTCTTTACACCGGTCGCCGCAGCGGCCTCCGCGATGAATTTCGGGCCGTCCACATGCACCGCCTTGAAATTTTGCCGGCCGCGCTCGTAGAGGATCCCAACGAGATTGATGACGGCGTCCGCCCCGGCGACGGCGGCGGCGATTGAATCCGGTCTTTGCAGCGCGACGGCGACCGGGGTGATCTGCCCGACATCACCCAGCGGCCCCAGAAATTTGGCCCGTTCCGGATCGCGTCCGGCGACCCGGATGATCCACCCCTGCTTCGCCAGACGCCGGACCACGTGGCGGCCGACGAAGCCGGCGCCCCCAAAGACGGTAACCACACGCGGTGTCATGCCCCTCTCCCTCGCTGCGCGGCCGGACATCCGCCGGATCATGCAATAGGGGCCGGATCCCGGACTCGCTTCCTCCGGTTATATACCGGTGTGCGCCGCAAGTTCACCCCGAAATGCGGCCGGCGGACATCACGGCGGTCCGGTGGCACCTTCCCGCAGCCCGTGTTTACCTTGACAGGACCCGGCCTATGGCGAGAATGCCGCGGCGGCGCTGCTGGACCGGCGCGCCGCGCGTGTGCGGCGCAACTGCTTCGATCGGGCCGTGAACATCCAGCTTCATCAAGACGACCTGCCGGCCGGTGTGGACTTCGGCGATGTGGTTGCCGTCGATACGGAGACCATGGGCCTGAACGTCGCCCGCGACCGCTTGTGCCTCGTGCAGCTGTCGGCCGGCGACGGTACCTGCCACGTGGTGCAGTTTGCCGCCCAGCGATACGACGCCCCGAACCTCAAGGCCCTGTTCGCGGATGCGTCCACGACCAAACTGTTTCATTTCGCGCGCTTCGACCTAGCGGCGATCCAGCACCATCTGGGAACCACCTGCCAGCCGGTCTACTGCACGAAGATCGCGTCCAGGCTGGCCCGCACCTTCACCGACAAGCACAGCCTGCGCGACCTGTGCCGCGAGCTGTTGGGGGTCGAGATCTCGAAGCAGCTGCAAACCTCCGACTGGGGCGCCGCCAAGCTGAGCAAGGACCAACTGCGCTACGCGGCCTCCGACGTACTTCACTTGCACAAACTCAATGACGTCCTCGACGCCATGCTGGCGCGCGAGGGACGGCAGGGGCTCGCCCAGGCCTGTTTCGAGTTCCTGCCGGCGCGGGCCGCGCTCGATCTGGCGGGCTGGAACGAAATCGACATCTTCGCCCACTGAAACAAGGCGCCCGCCGGCATTATCGGCCAGAAGATACGCTGGCCCAGGAATTTGCTATACTTCGCGGGTCCGTAACATCGGCGGTCCTGTCGCCGGCGATGGCGGGGCATCCATAATTGCGAGCATATACAATGGTCTCACAAACAGAGGTCTCACAAACAGAGCAGCCGGCTAGCCCGAGCGATCAATCGGAAAACGCCGATCTGACGGCGGGCCGGCGCGTTTTCGACCTCGAGGTGGAGGGGTTGAGCGCCCTCGCCAAGTCCCTCGACGAGGATTTCGTCCGGGCGCTCGACATACTCGACGCCGTGACCGGGCGGATCGCCGTCACCGGCATGGGCAAGAGCGGCCACGTGGCCCGCAAGATCGCGGCCACCCTGGCCTCCACCGGGTCGCCGGCACAGTTCATCCACCCTGGCGAGGCCAGCCACGGCGATCTGGGGATGATTACCCGCAAGGATGCGGTGTTGGCCCTGTCCTATTCGGGACAAACCTCCGAGCTGGGCGATCTGGTGGCCTATACCCGGCGTTACGATATTCCGTTGATCGCGATCACCGGGCGGCGCAAGGGTGCCCTGGCGGAAGCGGCGGATCTGTCGCTCATCCTGCCCAATATTCCGGAGGCCTGCCCCATGGGCCTGGCGCCCACCACCTCCACCACCATGGCCTTGGTGCTGGGCGATGCGATCGCCATTGCGCTGCTGGAACGCCGTGGCTTTTCGGAGGAGGACTTCCAGGTCTTCCATCCCGGCGGTGCGCTGGGAAAGCAACTGCTGAAAGTGGCCGACATCATGCACGGCGAGGAAGAGCTGCCGCTCTGTCCGCCGGATAGCCCGATGGCCGAAGCGATCTTGACCATGACCACAAAACGCTTTGGATGCGTCGGCGTCGTGGATGAATCGGGCGTCTTGATCGGTATCATTACAGACGGCGACCTGCGTCGCCATATGGAGGATCACCTGCTGAGCCGTAAAGCGTGCGAAGTTATGACCGACCAGCCCACGTCGATCCACCCACAGGCCCTGGCGGCCAAGGCGCTGGGCATGATGACCCTGCGGGAAAGGCCCATCACCAGTCTTTTCGTCGTCGACGACGGGCGTCCAATCGGCATCGTGCACATCCACGATTGTCTGCGCGCCGGCGTGGTTTGAGCACCCCCGGATCCACTGCCATGCCGCGAACCGCATCCTCCGCCGTGCGCCGTTTTTCTTACGACCCCGCGCGCCCGAAGCTGGCAAACAGGTGGAGGGCGCGGCGCCCGCCGCGATTCTCGGTGAGCAACGGTTACAGCGTGTTCGTCGGATTCATGAAGGTCCTGCTGCCGGCGCTGGCGGTGGCCTTGATCCTTCTGCTGGTCGCCTGGCCACAGCTTATTCCCGACGAGGGGAGCCTCGGTATCGACTTGTCCGAACTGTCGGTCGATCAGGCCGACAATCTGACCATGCTCAATGCCCGGTTCAGCGGTTACGACGACAAGGACCAGCCGTTCCTGGTCACCGCCGACGTGGCGAGCCAGGCGCCCGACAACGAAAACCTGGTCGCCCTGGAGCTGCCGAAGGCCGATATCACCCTGGAAGACGGAACCTGGATCGCCGTCACCGCGCGCGAAGGCCAATACGACCGCACCGTCGATATCCTGGATCTGCTCGGCCAGGTCAGCTATTTCCACGATCGCGGCTTCGAGCTTCACACCGAGGAGATGCAGGTGGACATGCAGGGCGGCACCGCGATGGGCCGCACGCCCGTCACGGGCCAAGGATTCTTTGGCCAGATCGAAGCCGAGGGCTTCGACCTCTTCGAACGCGGAGACCGAATCATTTTCACGGGGCAAAGCCGGCTGCGGCTCTATCCGGACGCCGACCTGCGGCTGTCCACCGGGTTGGGCGAATGATCGGCCTGGCACGAACATGGGCGCTTTCCGCCCTCACCGGGCTGGTCCTGGCGCTGACGGCGGTGGGGCCAAGCGCGGCCCAGGGACTGCTCAGCTTCGGCGACAGCGAGCAGCCGCTGGAAATCACCGCCGACGACGGAATTGAATGGCGCCGCAAAGAACAACTTTACATCGCCAGCGGCAATGCCCGGGCGGCCCGCGGCGATCTGGTGCTGTTCGCCGACATTCTCGCCGCCTACTACCGGGAGGGCGAGGACGGCGGGACGGAAATCTACCGCGTCGAGGCGCATGGCCAGGTGCGGGTCGTTTCTCCCAATGAGACCATCTCCGGCGACGACGGCTATTACGACGTGGAACGCGGCGTGGTCGTGCTGACCGGCGACGATCTCCGCCTAGAGGCTGGCGGCGATATCCTGACCGCCAAGGACAGCCTCGAATACTGGGAGACCGAACAGCTCGCCGTGGCGCGCGGCAAGGCCGAGGTGATCCGCGACGACAATCGCCTGACGGCCGACATTCTGGTCGGCCATTTCGCAACCAACGTCGAGGGAAAACTGACCCTCAGCCGGGTGGACGCCAAAGGCGACGTGCGGATTTCCACACCCACGGATTTCGTGCGCAGCGACAGCGGCGTCTACTATCTGGACAAGGAACTGGCCGAGCTGATCGGTGCCGTGAAGATCACACGCGGCGAAAACCAGTTGAACGGAGAGTACGCGGAGGTCAATCTGGCCACGGGCGTGAGTCGTCTGCTCGGCGCCCCTCCGGGCGGCGCGGGGGATACGCGCGTGCGCGGCCTGTTCATCCCGGAGCAAAGCGGCTCCGACGACGACTCGTGAGTTTGACCACGGACTGGACCCGTCAATGACGCAAGCCACCGATAGCGGCGCCAAGCGCGAGCTGATCGAGCCTTCGGAGCCCGGCGCCCGGACGAGCGACAGCGAAGGGCCGCGCCTGGTCGCCGACAACGAGGGCCTGGTCGCCGTCAACGTCGGCAAGAGCTTCAAGCGGCGGCCCGTGCTGCGCGGCGTCAACCTGGCGGTTCAGCGCGGCGAGGCCGTGGGCCTGCTGGGGCCCAACGGCGCCGGCAAGACGACCTGCTTCTACCTCGTGACCGGTCTGTTATCCCCGGACTATGGCTGGATCACGCTCGACGGCCACGACATCACCAACTTGCCGATGTACCGGCGCGCCCGCCTGGGGATCGGCTATCTGCCGCAAGAGGCCTCGATCTTCCGCGGCCTTACCGTGGAGCAGAACATTCGCGGCGTGCTGGAGGTGGTGGAACCCGACCGCGACCGCCGCGAGGCCATTCTCGACGATCTTCTCGCCGAGTTTTCCATCGCGCACCTGCGCCGCACGCCGGCCATGGCGCTGTCGGGCGGCGAGCGACGGCGGGTCGAAATCGCCCGTGCCTTGGCCTCGCATCCGAACTTCATCCTGCTCGACGAACCGCTTGCCGGTATCGATCCCATCGCCGTAAACGACATCCGCAAACTCGTCTCGCACCTCAAGGACCGGGGCATCGGCGTGCTGATCACCGACCACAACGTGCGTGATACCCTCGAGATCGTCGACCGCGCCTACATCATTCACGAAGGCGTCGTGCTGATGGACGGCAAGCCGTCGGAAATCGTCTCTCACGAAGATGTGCGGCGCGTTTACTTGGGCGAGACCTTCAGCCTTTAAGGGTCCCCGTCATGGTGGTGACCCAACGCCTCCAGTTCCGACAGAGCCAATCGTTGGCGATGACGCCGCAACTGCAGCAGGCGATCAAGCTGCTGCAGTTGTCGAACCTGGAGCTCAACGACTACCTCGAAAGCGAACTGGAACAGAACCCGCTGCTCGAGCGGGAGGGTCCCGCCGCCGGCGGCGACCGGGACGCTCTCGAAGCGGGTGCCGGGACCGGCGGCGAGGACGAGGTGCCCGGCGCCGATGACGAAGCGGGCAGCCCGCCGGACAGCCCGCCGGACAGCCACGATCTGGCAACCGCCGAAACCCTGCCGGCCGGCGATCAAGCGCCGCTGGATACCGATTTCGACGGCGACGGCGACGACTGGCCGGTCGCGCCGACCGCCTTCGAGCGCTGGGGCGAAGGCGGTGGCGCGTACGAAGGGGGCCGGGAACCGCTGGACCAGCGGCTGTCGCGAGAGCCCAGCCTTCGAGACCGGTTGCTGGAACAGTTGCAAATGGATCTCGACGGCCCCACGGATCGCATCATCGGCGTGCATTTGATCGATCAGCTCGACGAGGCCGGTTACCTAACCGCCGATCTCGACCCGTTGGCCGATTTGCTGGGCTGCGAGCGGGCGCGCATCGAATCGGCGCTGGCGCGGATGCAACGCTTCGAGCCGACCGGTATCTTCGCCCGCGACCTGAGAGAATGCCTGGCGCTTCAGCTGACCGAGCGCGACCGGCTCGACCCGGCGATGGCAACCTTGCTCGACAACCTGGATCTGCTCGCCCGGCGCGACAAGGCGCAACTGAAACGCCTGTGCGGCGTCGACGACGAGGACCTGAGCGACATGGTGGCCGAGATCAAGGCGCTGAACCCCAAGCCGGCCGCAGCCTTCGACTACCGGGTGGCGGAACCTGTGGTGCCGGATATTCTCGTGCGCCGGCGCGCCGGCGGCTGGTTCATCGAGCTGAACAGCGAGACCCTGCCGCGGGTCCTGGTCAACCGCGACTATTACGCGCAGGTCAGCGCGGAGGTCCGGGGCAAGGCGGAGCGCGCGTACCTGGCGGATCGGCTGCAATCCGCCAATTGGCTCGTCAAGGCATTGCACCAGCGCGCGACCACGATCCTGAAGGTGGCCGAGGAAATCGTCCGCCAGCAGGAGGATTTCCTCCGCAAGGGCCTCCAGTATTTGCGGCCGCTGACCCTGCAGCAGATTGCCGACGCCATCGACATGCATGAATCCACGGTGAGCCGGGTGACCACGAACAAGTACATGTCGACACCGCGCGGCATGTACGAGCTCAAGTACTTCTTCACCTCCTCGATTGCCGGCGTCGGCGACGCCGCGGCCCATTCGGCGGAGGCCGTGCGGCAGAGGATCAAGGATCTGATCGATGCCGAGACGGCCGATGGCGTGCTGTCGGACGATTCCATCGTCGAGCGGCTGCGCGCCGATGGCATCGACATCGCCCGCCGCACGGTGGCCAAGTACCGCGAAGCCATGCGCATCCCCTCCTCGGTGCAGCGGCGGCGAGACAAGGCCTTGTCCCTGTGAGGCGGCCCGGCCGGCATTGCCAGACAGAGGTGCCGGGCGAGCCGCGATAGGAATTCGGGAACCTGGAGTTAACCTGTTGATACATAAAACGAAAATGAACATTCCAGGGGTCACGGCGGGAGCCTGGGGAGCGTGCGGGGCGCCCCTCCTGGCCGGCTATTGACTTGCTGGAAGGCCGCCACTATGGTGCGCCGGCTTGAAGATCTGGGGTATCTCCTTGGCTACATGTGGCGGTTGACCGCACTCCCTTGGAGAACGGATTCCGCGCTCTGATGCAACTCTCCGTCAAAGGTCATCAACTGGCTATCGGGGACGCTTTGCGCGTCCATATCGAGGACAGTTTGAACCATATTCTCAGCAAGTATTTCGGGGACGCAATCGACGCGCAGGTGACCCTTTCGCGGGACGGGCACAACTATCGTGCCGTGGTCTCGGCGCACGTCGGCCGTAATATTCAATTGGAGGCTCACGGCGAAGCGGCCCAGCCTTATCCGGCCTACGACGCGGCGGCAGACCGGCTGTCCAAGCGCTTGCGCCGCCACAAGAGGTGGCTACGGAGCCATCACAGGGAAGACTCGGGCGATTTGGAGCCCCTCCCGGCCCAGCAGTACATCCTGTCCGGTGAGGCCGACGAGGATGGTGAATGGGAACACGCGGACGGCCGGCCGGTGGTCGTGGCCGAGATGGTCACCGAGATCCCCAACCTGACCGTCGGTGAGGCGGTCATGCGTATGGACTTGGCCGATCAGGGGGCCATGATGTTCCGCAACCGGGCCCACGGAGGCCTGAACATGGTCTACCGCCGCACCGACGGGAATATCGGCTGGATCGACCCCCGCGGAAACCGCGGCACATAACGTCTGGCATTCAAGGATCGAATATGGAGATTGCCGATCTGATCACCCCGCAGGGCGTCGTCGCCAAACTGCGCGTAACAAGCAAGAAGCAAGCGCTTCAGGACTTGGCGCGGCGCGCGGCGGACATTACCGGGCAGCCCGAGCGGGCGATCTTTGAAGTCTTGATCGAACGCGAACGATTGGGCACCACGGGCGTGGGCAACGGTATCGCCATTCCGCACGGCAAGCTGGCGGGGCTGGAGCGGCTCTACGGGCTCTTCGCGCGCCTTGAGACTCCCATCGACTTCGACGCCATCGACGAACAGCCGGTCGACCTCATTTGCCTTCTCTTGGCCCCGGAATCCGCGGGCGCCGACCACCTGAAGGCGCTGGCCCGCGTCTCGCGGCTGCTGCGCGACCGGTCGGTCTGCGAGAAGCTGCGCGGCAGCGACAATACCGACGCGATCTACGCGCTGTTGTCCGAGTCCGCCACCAGCCACGCCGCCTGATCGCCGATTTCGCCGGCCCAGGCACCTCATGTCTCGAAGGATGGCGATCCGCGGCCCGGCAAGGGGCGCGGAATTCCCCATCAATTCAGCGGCAGCGGTTCCATATCGTGCTGGCGAATAACACCCAGAGCGGCCTCGTAGCTGGCCATCACGGCCAAGCGCGCGCCATCGGCCCCATGGATGGCGAACGAGCTCTGGCCATCCTGGATGACCGGCTTTACGTAGGCCACCCGGCTCACGCCCAGGGACAGGAGATCCTGGGAGCTCAAGCCGCGTAACGTCTCTTGTAAATCAGTCATCTGTCAAAGATCCGTCCTATACCGACAGTCCTAGATATTGGCTGTTCCATGTGTCGCCTCACGGCCTCGTGGTGATTTCGATCTTTCGCACCTCCGGTTCCACCAGAGGGCGATCCAGATCGATGCGGAGCAAGCCGTTTTCCAGCATCGCGCCGGTGACCTCGATTCCCTCGGCCAGCACGAAACTGCGCTGAAACTGCCGGGTCGCGATGCCGCGATAGAGAATTTGGCGTTCGGCCTCCGGCGCCTGCTTGCCGCGAATCACCAGCTGGTTCCGCTCCAACTGAACGGACAGCTCGTCCGCTGAAAATCCGGCCACCGCCAAATGGATGCGCAGATGCGATTCGGAATGCTGCTCGACGTTGTAGGGCGGATAACCGTCCGTCGCGCTCTTCGAAAGGCGCTCGAACGCCCGCTCGAACTCCTCGAAGCCGAGAAACAGCGGACTGCCGAACAAAGACGTACGACTCATCGGCCAGCGTCCTCCTCGCATATGAGCAACGCTTGCTCTCATTCGCACAAGCGGGATCCGGAATACCCGGCCTCCCGTTTGCCAACGGCCCGATGCAGGCACCGTCGCGGCTAGACTTGGGGGCTCGGGCCCGGCGGGTCAAGGTTTGGCGGACGAAAGCCCACCGTCTTGTCCTCCCGTCAGGCCGAACGCGGTATGCGGGCACCAGGGCGGATGTGCACCCATGGAACTCCGGTCGCCTTTGGATTGCCAAACCACTCGTGCCATATGGAGGCAACGCTGGATCGTTCGCAGTTCACACGAGGACACACCAACCCGCTCATTCACCCTCTCCCCCCGGCAGCCTGGCCAATACGCCCCCAAATGCCTCCCTGTCCGCCAGGCTGATCACTGCCAGCGCCCCTCCAAGCCCCGCCTCGCGCGGGGCTCTTTTTTGCGCTCCGAAACGATCGAAACAAAAATCCGGGGACCGGACATCGCCGGAAAATGTCGACGTCCTAAATCAGAGCCGATCCAGGGTCGGCGCGGGTCCCGGACTCCGCCGAGTGACCCGTTATTCAGGCGTTGCGTGAAGCTGGTAGAGCGCCTTCAGCAGCAGCGGTATTTCCGGTGAGAAACGCCCGAACCATTTCCGGTAGATCGCACTGATCTGATTGTTCCGATATAGCTGCGACAGGGCCCGGTCGGCAACAAGCCGGAAACTCGCATCATCGCGCTTTACGGCCAGCGCAAAGGGTTCGTAGGAGAACAATTCCTCGGCCAGGTAATAGTTCTGCTGGTCTTGTCTTGTTATCGCCAAGCCGATCAAGACCACCTGGTCCGATGAGAAGGCAGCCACCTCGCCTTTGTCGAGGGCCGCCATACCTTCCGCCGCCGACGACACGCTCACCACCTCGGCATCGACGAGACGCGCCTTGAGCACACGCTCCAACGCTTCGATGGTGGTGGTGTTTCCTACGACGGCGACGCGCTTTCCCTTGAGAGACATGATGCCCGGGACCTTGGTGGCGTCGAGGCTGAGCAACGACGCGCCGGTCACGAAGGTGAGTTGCGTGAAATCGACCCGTTCCGATCTGCCCAGGGTCTTGGTCGTGGCCCCGCACAAGATGTCG
>JAZFZX010000246.1:0-5681 GCA_036444135.1 Kiloniellales bacterium
CCAGTGCCGTGCGCTGGCCGCTTCTGCAGGTCTGCCGGGACGACGCCCGCATGGCCCGCCTGGCCGAGGCGCTTGGGTTCTTCGCCCCCGGCCTCGAGGTTCTGAGGCTGCCGGCGTGGGATTGCCTGCCCTACGACCGCGTGAGCCCGCACCGCGACATCGTCGCGCAACGCATCGACGCGCTCACCCGTTTGATCCAGATCGCCGAGACCACGGAGGGCCACGACGCACCCCGCATCGTGCTGACCACGGTCAACGCTTTGCTCCAACGCCTGCCGCCGCGCGCCGCCTTCAGGGGCCGGGTTCTGGCCCGCCGGACCGGCGATACCCTGGCGCCGGACGAACTCACCGACTTCCTCGTCGCCAACGGCTATCTGCGGGCGGAGTCGGTGGGCGAACCGGGCGAGTACGCGGTGCGGGGCGGCCTGGTGGACGTCTTCCCTCCGGGCGAGGCGGAGCCGTTGCGGCTCGATTTCTTCGGCGACGAGCTGGAGGCGATCCGCACCTTCGATCCACTGACGCAGCGCACGTTGGGAAAGCACACGGACTTCGCGCTGAGGCCGGTCGGCGAGGTGTTCCTGGACGCACCGTCGATCGAGCGTTTCCGTAGCGGCTACCGCGAGACCTTCGGCGCGGTCACGCGCGACGACCCGCTTTACGAAGCCGTCAGCGCGGGGCGCGTTCATCCCGGAATGGAACACTGGCTGCCGCTGTTCTACGACGGCCTGGAGACGCTGTTCGATTACCTGCCGGGCGCGCCGGTGTGGCTCGACCATCAGGCCGAACAGGCCCGCGACGTACGCTTCGAAACCATCACGGATTTCTATCAGGCGCGCGAGAGCCTGCAGGCTGCCAAGGGCCTGGGCGATCAGGTCTATCGGCCGCTGCCGCCGGCCGGCGTCTACCTGAGCGTCGAGGATTGGCAGGCCGCCCTGGCTGAGCGCCCGACGGCGCAACTCTCGCCCTATGCCGCGCCCGAGGCGCAGGCCCGGGTGTTCGATGCCAGCGGCCGTCTGCGGCGCGACTTCGCTGATGCCCGGGCGCTGTCCGACGGCAAACTCTACGACGCAGTTCGCGACTTCGTCGAGGCCGAGCAGGCGGCCGGACGGCGCGTGCTGGTCACCGGCCACAGCGCCGGCTCGCTCGACCGGCTGGCCAACCTGCTGCGCGAGCACGGGCTCGACCGGCTGACGCCCGCCGCCAGCTGGCCGCAAGTGGCCGATCTCGCGGCTGGGGCCGTCGGGCTTGCCAGCCTCGGGATCGAGGAAGGCTTCGGCACGCCCGACCTGACGGTCGTCACCGAGCAGGACATCCTGGGCGAACGCCTGGCACGGCCGGCCGCCAAGCGGCGGCGCCCGGACAACTTCCTGACCGAGGTTTCGACGCTCCATGACAGCGACCTGGTGGTGCACGTGGATCACGGCATCGGGCGTTACGTGGGCCTGGAAACAATCGACGTGCACGGCGCGCCGCACGACTGTCTGCGGGTCCTCTACCACGGCGGCGACAAGCTTTTTGTGCCGGTCGAGAACATCGAGGTCCTGTCGCGCTACGGCTCGGAAGAGGCGGGCGTGGACCTCGACCGGCTGGGGCAGGGGCAATGGCAATTGCGCAAGAGCCGCGTCAAACAGTTGGTCAGGGAAATCGCCGGAGATCTGATCAAGCTGGCCGCGGCCCGCGCGCTCAAGCAGAGCGAGCCGCTCAAGCCGCCCGAGGGCATCTACGAGGAATTTTGCGCCCGCTTCGCCTACCCGGAGACCGACGACCAGCTCCGCGCCATCGACGAGACACTGGACGATCTGGCCGCCGGCCGGCCGATGGACCGGCTGATCTGCGGCGACGTGGGCTTCGGCAAAACGGAGGTCGCCCTGCGCGCCGCTTTCGTGGTGGCGATGCACGGCTGGCAGGTAGCGTTCGTCGTGCCCACCACCTTGCTGGCCCGCCAGCATGTCCAGACCCTGCGCGACCGCTTCGCGGGCCTGCCGTTGCAGATCGAGCAGGTGTCCCGCCTGGTGCCGCCCAAGCGGGCCGCGGAGGTCAAGGACGGCTTGCGCAAAGGCCTCGTGGATATCGTGGTGGGGACCCACAGCCTGCTTGGGAAGTCCATCGAATTCAAAGACCTGGGCCTCCTGATCGTGGATGAGGAGCAGCACTTCGGTGTCAAGCAGAAGGAGCGGTTGAAGCAGCTCCGCAAAGACGTGCATGTGCTCACCCTGACCGCGACGCCGATCCCGAGAACCCTGCAGCTGGGGCTCACCGGCGTGAAGGACATGAGCCTGATCGCCAGCCCGCCCGTGGACCGTCTGGCGGTGCGCACCTTCGTGCTGCCGTACGACCCGGTCGTGATGCGCGAGGCGATCCTGCGCGAATATCACCGGGGCGGGCAGGTCTTCTACGTGTGCCCCCGCATCGAGGACCTGCCGCTGGTGGAGGAGCGGGTGCGCAAGCTGGTGCCGGAGGTCCGGCTGCGGGTTGCCCACGGCCGCCTGCCCGCGCGCGAGCTGGAAAGCGTCATGGCCGACTTCGTCGACCGCAAGTTCGACCTGCTGCTGTGCACCAACATCATCGAAGCGGGCCTCGATATCCCGAGCGCCAATACCATGATCATCCACCGCGCCGACATATTCGGCCTGTCGCAGCTCTATCAACTGCGCGGGCGCATCGGGCGCGCCAAGCTGCGGGGCTACGCCTATCTGACCCTGCCGCCGGGACGTCTGCTGACGGGCGCCGCCGAGCGCCGCCTGCGCGTGATGCAGACCCTGGATACGCTGGGCGCCGGCTTTCAATTGGCCAGCCACGACCTGGACATCCGCGGCGCCGGGAACCTGCTGGGCGAGGAGCAGTCGGGCCATATTCGCGAGGTCGGCATCGAGCTTTATCAGCAACTGCTGGAGGAAGCGGTCGCCGAGGCGAGGGGAGGCGAGGGCCACGCCGGGCACGCGCCCGCCTGGGTTCCGCAGATCAACATCGGCACGCCGGTGCTGATCCCCGAGCGCTACGTCGCCGACCTCAATGTCCGCCTCGGCCTCTACCGCCGCCTGTCGGTCATCGATGACCGTGCCGGGATCGACGCCTTCGCCGCCGAACTGATCGACCGCTTCGGGCCTCTGCCGGCGGAAGTTGAAAACCTGCTGCAGATCGTGGCCATCAAGCGGTTGTGCCGCGACGCTGGCGTGGAGAAGCTGGACGCCGGGCCCCGTGGGGCGGTCGTTTCGTTCCACCAGAACAGCTTCGCCAACCCCGAAGGCCTGGTCCGCTTCATTCAGGGCCAGCCCGGCAACGTGCAGCTGCGGCCGGACCACAAGCTGGTCTACCGCCGCCGATGGGACGAGGCCGCGGCGCGCGTGGGCGGCGTGCGGCGCTTGCTCGAACAACTCGCCAAGGCAGCGGCCTGATAATCAGTCGATCTCGTGGCGCATTTAGAGGGTGAAAACAGATCCGTTTTCGGCCAGCATCTAGATCCGTACGATTGCATGAGCCAGCACGGGTGAGGTCGCCATGGAGACCAACGAGATTCACGACATCGTCGATCTGGCACGCTATCCGGTCGATGCGTCCGATACGAAGAAGGGCCGGGCCCTGATCGAGGCATGCCGGGCCGCCCTGGATGACAAGGCGCTTTGCGCGATGCCCGGATTCGTGCACCCCGAAATCGTCGAGCGGATGGTTCGCGAAACGGAAGTCATCGCACCCGAGGCGTTTCGTACCGACAAGCCGCGAACCGCGTATGAGTACAGCAACGAGCCCTGGCCCAACGGCCATCCACGGACCGTCGCTCATCCCAACCGCTATCATCAGCTCCTGAACTACCAGATTCCGAACGACGCTCTGGTTCGCCAGCTTTACCTCTGGGAACCGCTGTGCCAGTTCCTGCGTCAAGTGTTGGGGTACGAGGCGCTCTACCGGAGCGCCTGTCCGCATCTTGCCCTGACCGTTCAACTCGGCGGTCCTGGAGACTGCAACGGCTGGCACTTCGACGGCAACGACGCGGTCTTTTCGCTGCTCTTGCAGCAGCCGGCCTCGGGCGGCTCGTTCGAATACGTGCCCAACCTGCGCAGCGAGGCGGACGAGAACTACGACGCGGTCGCGGAGGTCTTTGCGGACCCCGAGGGTCGTGTCCAGCGCCCGGAAATTGCACCCGGGACCTTCACCCTGTTCAAGGGCGACCTGTCGCTGCATCACGTGACGGAGATCGAAGATGCGCAGAAGCGCCGGATCATCGCGTTGTTCAGCTACGACCGGACACCGAACCAGGTCTATCAGCAACAGTACATCGAAGAGCTGAGAGGCGGTCCGCGCGCCGCCTGATGGGCCTTCTCCTCACTCTTGTGTGGATGCGCTCTGTGAGAGCTCGGCGCCGGTCCGCCGGATCTGCTCGATAAAGCCGTCGACCTCGGCCTCTCCGGTAGCGTAGTGAATGATGCAGGCGCGCAGGACATAGCGGCCGTCGAGGTCGGTAGGCGTGGCGTAGAACGCGCCGGCCTCGTTGACGGTGTCGTTGATCCGCCGGTTGAGCGCGTCCAGGTCGGCCTCGCTGCCGCCCCAGCCGGGCGGGCGGTAGCGGAAGCAGACGATGGACAGAGTGACCGGCGCGCAGAGCTCCAGGTCCGGCGCCGCTTCGATGGCCGCCGCCATGCGCGCCGCCAGGCGGTTGTGGCCGACCACCAGATCGCGCACCCCTTGGCGGCCCAGGTGGCTCAAGGTGGCCCAGACCTTCAGCGCCCGGAACCCGCGGGTGAGCTGGATGCCGTGTTCGGAAGGCCAGTAGGGAACGTCGTCCGGGGCCCGCTGGTCGATCTGCAGATAGGGTGCCAAAAAAGCAAAGGTCTCTCGTTGCAGTTCGCGGTCGCGCACGAATGTGCAGCCGCATTCGATCGGCACGCAGAGCCATTTGTGCGGGTCCAGGGCGAGCGAGTCGGCGCGCTCCAGGCCAACATAGAGATGGGCCTTGTCCGGATCGATGCCTCCGATCCAGCCGTAGGCGCCATCGACGTGGAACCACAAGGACTCAGCCTCGCAGAGGTCGGCAATTTCGTTCAAGGGATCGACGGCGCCGGCGTTGACGGTTCCCGAGGACGCGACCACGCAGAACGGGCGCAAACCGGCCGCGCGGTCGTCAGCGATCATCCGGGCCAGGGCATCGGCCGACAGGCGCCGGTCCGCGTCCACCGGCACCTTTCGCAGGTTGTCGCTGCCCAGGCCCAGTACCTCGACGGCCTTGCCGACGCAGGAGTGGGCCTCCTTGCTGGCATAGAGGGTGTAGCGGGCCCGGCCTCCTTGAAATCCTTCGGTGCGGACGTTCCAGCCGTCGGCCTTCGCGGCCCAATGTCGGGCGACGGCGAGGGCCGTGAGGTTCGCCACGGAGCCGCCGCTGACCAGGAGCCCCATGCTGTCCGCCACCGGAAATCCCGACAGCTCCATGAGCCAGCGTGTCACGCAGGCTTCCATGTTCACCGCCGCCGGGGCCGGGCCGCCGGACGGTATGTTCACGGTGGCGGCCATGAACTCGGCGAGCGCGCCGATCGGGGCCGAAGGCGCCGTTATCCACGCGAAAAAACCAGGATGGTCGTTGCCCAAGCCACAGGGCAGCAGGCGGCTGGTCATCCATTCGACCAGGTCTTCCGGATCCAAACCCGTCTCTGGAAGGGGTTGTTCGTAGATTTCGCGCGCCAATCCGGGCG
>JAZFZX010000247.1:0-4799 GCA_036444135.1 Kiloniellales bacterium
GTCCAAGGCAAGCGAAAAATCGATCCTTGAGCGGTCGCCGGCAGCGTACCGCACAGCGCCGGTGGATCGGAGCTCAGCGCTCCTCGTCGTCGCCCTCGGCGGCGCCGGCCACCACCTCGGAGACGTCGTCGTCATCGCCGAGCTCCGAGGTGTCCTCGATCAGATTTTCGCCCCCGCTATCGCCCAGGTCTTTATCGGCGTCGGTATCCAGCTTCTCTTCGGCCACTTCGACCGCGTCGGGCTCCGGCGAGTCTTCGTCCCCATCGGCGGCGTCCGCTTCGGGTGGCTTTTCGGCCACTTTCACCGGAGCGGCCTTGGGAGCGGCTGTGCTGCGCGTGCGGCGGCCGCGAAGCAACGCGTCCGGATCGAACTTTGCACCGCAGCCCGGACAGATGATGGGTGAGCTCTGCAAGTCGTAGAACTTGGCTCCGCAGCTTTGGCAGATACGCTTGATGCCCCACTTTGGTTTCGACACGGGCCCAATCCCGATGGTTGTTGGCGTATGACGACGCGGTGCCCTTTGCCACGGGTTGAAGGTCCTGTCAAAAGCAAAATGGAATCCCTACGCAAATTGCCCGGCAGGACCCTGTTCACTCCTTGGTGCGCTATGCTACAGACGGGGCGGCGCCCTAACCTCGGCGGCAGCAGGACGCGCGAGCTCATGCCATCATTGACCGCACATCCCGGCGAGGGCCTGGAAGGCACGGCCCGGGTTCCCGGCGACAAGTCGATTTCGCACCGCGCGCTCATGCTGGCGGCGTTGGCGGCTGGCGAAAGCGAGGTCGCCGGCCTGCTCGAGGGCGAGGACGTGTTGCGCACCGCCGCCGCCTTGCGTGCCCTGGGTGCGGAGGTCGAACGGGGCGGCGACGGCCTATGGCGCGTCTGGGGACGCGGTATCGGCGGCCTGAGCGAACCCGGCCAGGTGCTGGATCTGGGCAATTCGGGCACCGGTGCGCGGCTGCTGATGGGCGTTCTCGCCAGTCATCCCATGACCGCGGTGCTCACCGGCGACGCCTCGCTCGTGCGCCGGCCCATGGCCCGGATCGCGGAACCCTTGGAGATGATGGGTGCGCGCATCCACGCGTGTGACGGCGGACGGCTGCCGCTGACCATCGTCGGTACCGGAACGCCGATGCCGATTCGCTACCGCCTGCCGGTGCCCTCCGCCCAGGTCAAGTCGGCCATCCTCCTGGCCGCGCTCGGCGCACCCGGCGAGACGCAGATCGTCGAACCGGCCCCGACCCGCGACCACAGTGAACGGCTGCTCGGCCATTTCGGTGCCACGGTGCGCGTGGAGGACACGGATGCCGGCCGTACGGTGAGCCTGATGGGCCAGCCGGAGCTGACGCCCAGCCGGATCGCGGTGCCCGGCGATCCCTCCTCGGCGGCCTTCCCGGTGGTTGCCGCGCTGCTGACGCCGGGCTCGGAGGTGCGGTTGCCGGGCGTCGGCCTCAATCCCCTGCGATGCGGCCTGTTCCAGACCCTGCGCGAAATGGGCGCCCGGATCCGCGTCGAGGGCGAACGCGAGAACAGCGGCGAGCCGGTCGGCGATCTCCACGTCGAGACCAGCGCCCTGGAGGGCGTGGAAGTGCCGGCGTCGCGGGCGCCCACGATGATCGACGAATACCCGGTCCTGGCCGCCGCGGCGGCCTGCGCGAAAGGCCGCACCGTCATGCAGGGGCTCGGCGAACTGCGGGTCAAGGAGAGCGATCGGCTGGCCATTGTCGCGCGCGGGCTCGCGGAATGCGGCGTCGAGGTGGAGGAGGGGCCCGACAGCCTGGTGGTGCACGGAAAGGGCGCCCGCCCGCCGGGCGGGGCCAGCGTGGCCGCCGTGCTCGACCATCGCATCGCCATGTCTTTCCTGGTCCTCGGGCTGGCTTGCGAACAGCCGGTGACGGTCGACGACGGCGACGTCATCGACACCTCGTTTCCGGGCTTCGTCGAACTCATGACGGGCCTTGGCGCGAATATCGCGCCCGCGCCCGCCGGCGCGCGAGACCCGCGGCCGTGATCATTGCGGTTGACGGGCCTGCCGCCGCCGGCAAAGGGACGCTGGCCCGCCGCCTTGCGGCAAGTCTGGATTTCGCGCTGCTCGACAGCGGCGCGCTCTATCGGGCGGTGGCGGCGCGGCTGCTGGCCGCCGGCGGCGATCCCGCGGACGAAGATGGGGCCTGCGCCGCAGCCCGGGAATTGAATGCAGCGGACCTGGAACGCGCCGAGCTGCGCAGCGAGGCGGTCGCTCAGGCGGCCTCCGTGGTCGCAGCGCGGCCAGCGGTCCGCGCCGTGCTGCTCGAGTTCCAACGGCACTTCGCCACAACGCCTCCGGAGGGCAAAAAGGGGGCGGTCCTGGACGGCCGCGACATCGGCACCGTGGTTTGCCCGGCCGCCGACGTGAAGTTATTCGTCACCGCCAGCCTGGAGGAACGGGCCAACCGGCGATACAAAGAGTTGCTCGACCGCGGCGAGGAGGCTATACACGCGCGCGTCCTGCAGGAAATGCGGGACCGCGATGCCCGGGACAGCGGGCGGGCGGCGGCGCCGCTCAAACCGGCGGACGATGCGATCGTCCTGGATACGACGGAGATGAATGCCGACGCGGTTTTCGAAACTGCGCTCAAGATCGTGCGATCCCGCACCGCCGGGAGCTGACGCTGCCACCACGAGGACCACAGTGCAGCCCGCTCGAGAGAGACACGGGAAGACCGCCGGAGACAACCGGCAGGCCTTGATCATCCAAAAGAGGAACAAACCCAACCATGGCTGACGCCACACCCGAAACATCCGAAACACCCGAGGAAAATTTCGCCGCCCTGCTCGATGAATCCCTCGGCTCGGTGGACCGTCTTGAGGGTACCGTGCTCAAGGGCATGGTCGTCTCAATCGAAGGCGACGTCGCCGTTGTCGACGTGGGGCTCAAATCGGAAGGCCGCGTGGCGCTCAAGGAATTCGCAGAGGGCGGCCAGCCGGCCGAGCTCGTGGCCGGCGACGAGGTCGAGGTCTTCCTGGAGCGCATCGAAAACAAGAACGGCGAAACGGTACTTTCGCGCGAAAAGGCCAAGCGCGAGGAAGCCTGGGTGGTGCTCGAGCAGGCCTTCGACAAGAACGAACGGGTCACCGGCGTTATCTTCGGCCGGGTGAAGGGCGGCTTCACGGTCGACCTTTCGGGCGCCGTCGCGTTCCTGCCCGGAAGCCAGGTGGATATCCGCCCGGTGCGCGACATCGGGCCGCTGATGGGCTCCCCGCAACCCTTCCAGATCCTCAAGATGGACCGCTCGCGCGGCAACATCGTGGTCTCGCGCCGCGCGGTTCTGGAAGAAACCCGCGCCGAACAGCGCTCTGAGCTGGTGGCGAGCCTCAAGGAAGGTCAGGTGCTTCCCGGCGTCGTCAAGAACATCACCGACTACGGCGCCTTCGTGGATCTGGGCGGCGTCGACGGGCTGCTGCACGTCACCGACATCTCCTGGAAGCGTATCAACCACCCGACCGAAACCCTGACGATCGGCCAGCAGGTGCAGGTCCAGGTCATTCGCTTCAACGCGGAGACCCAGCGCATCAGCCTGGGCATGAAGCAGCTGGAGGCCGATCCGTGGGAGGGCGTGGCCGACAAATACCCAATTGGCACAAAACTGAAGGGCCGGGTCACCAACATCACCGACTACGGCGCCTTCGTGGAACTCGAGGCGGGAGTCGAGGGTCTGGTGCACGTGTCCGAGATGAGCTGGACCAAGAAAAACGTGCACCCCGGAAAGATCGTCTCCACCAGCCAGGAGATCGAGATCAAGGTGCTGGACGTGGACGAACAAAAGCGCCGCATCAGCCTCGGTTTGAAGCAATGCCGGGGCAACCCCTGGGAAGATTTCCAGGAACAATATCCGGCCGGCGGCGAGATCGAAGGCGAGATCAAGAACATCACCGAGTTCGGCCTGTTCGTCGGCCTGCCGGGCGACATCGATGGTATGGCGCACCTGTCCGATCTCGACTGGAGCCGGCCCGGCGACGAGGCGATCAAGGACTACAACAAGGGCGATCTCATCAAGGTCAAGATCCTAGACGTCGATATCGACAAGGAGCGCATCAGCCTCGGCGTCAAGCAGCTCACGGCCGATCCCTTCGGCGCCGCGATCGAGACTCTGAAGAAGGGCAGCATCGTCACCTGCACCGTCCACCAGATTGTCGGCAACGGTATCGAGGTAGAGCTGGGCGGCGGCATGATGGGGTTCATCCGCAAGGCCGAGCTGAGCCGCGACCGCAGCGAGCAGCGGCCGGACCGCTTTGCCGTGGGTGAGAAGGTCGACGCCAAGATCACCACCATCGACAAAAAGAGCCGCAAGTTGACCCTTTCGATCAAGCAGCGCGAGATCGATGAAGAGAAGCAGGCCATGGCCAGCTATGGCTCCTCCGATTCCGGCGCCAGCCTGGGCGAAATTCTGGGCGCAGCCATCTCCAAGGCGGCCAAGGACAAAGAGGACAAGGATCCAGACCAGCCGGCCGAGGAGGAGGCAGCAGAGGCGGAACCGGCGGCGGACGAGGCAGCAGAGGCGGAACCGGCGGCGGACGAGGCAGCAGAGGCGGAACCGGCGGTGGACGAGGCAGCAGAGGCGGAACCGGCCGAGGATTCCGAGGCCGCTGCGGAGGCGACCGAGGAGGCAGAGGCTGCCGAAGAGGGCTCCGACAGCGATGCCGGGGCCGCAGAGGCTGCGCCGGCGGCGGACAAGACCGGCAAAGCCGCGGATAAACCCGCCAAGAAAAAGAAGACAAAGAAATCCAAGAAGGAGGCTTAAGACCAACAATCCTAGATA
>JAZFZX010000248.1:0-2729 GCA_036444135.1 Kiloniellales bacterium
GAACGGCGGCGGCCGCGAGAAAGCGCCGGCCGATGCGGCACGCGCGCAGGCCATGTACGATTGCTGGATCCAGGAAGAAGAGACCCGCAATGAAGGCCACCAACCCGATGACATTGCCTTTTGCCGAAACGGCTTCTTTGATGCGCTGGCCAAGGTTCAGGAGGCCATCATGGAAGAGGAGCCGATGGCCGCGCCGGAACCGGCACCGGTCCCGCCCGAGCCGCCGGCACGCGACTACTTGGTCTTCTTCGATTTTGATAAGACCGATGTTCGCGCGGATTCGGCCGCGATCCTGAACCGGGTGGTGGAGGCCATGGCTGAGCTCGACTCGAACAGCGTCACCTTGACCGGCCATGCGGACCGCGCAGGCGATGCCGACTACAACCAGGGCTTGTCCGAGCGCCGCGCAGCTTCGGTGCGCGACTACCTGGCGGGCGAGGGCATCACCACCGGCATCTCGACCAGCGGTAAGGGCGAAACCGACCCGCGGGTGCCCACGCCCGACGGCGTGAGCGAGCAGGAAAATCGCCGAGTGGAGATCCGCATCAATTAACAGACAGACTCGAATTTCCAACCTGGGCGGCGCCTCCGTATGGGGGCGCCGCTTTATTTTGTGCCGCCGCACGCCATTAGGCCGTATTCGGGGGACTTGCCCGTACTTAATGCTCGGTTAAGATCTCATGACGCTAATTGGTCAAGACGGCGTTGAGGAGGAGTCATGACCAGGGCGGTCCTTTTGCGGCTTATCGGCTGTTTCCTTCTGGGATTATGGCTTGCTGCTGCGCTCCCGCCGGGTGCGCCGGCGGCCGGTGACGACCCGTTACGCGAGTCCCTCGCCTCCAATCTCCTGCAGAGTCGTGCACAGCTCCGGATCTTCCGTCACGACGACGAAGTCGATTTGAGCTGCCAGTCGCGCGCGTTCGTCGGCGCCGAGGTCGTCAGCCAACCGCGTATGATCGACAAGGACCTCGACGAGCGAAAGTGGCTGGAGCGCTGGGTGCTCGACCGCTGCGGTGCGGAGGTTTCCTATCATGTGTTCTTCACCGAGGTCGGCGAAGGCGGTGCATACTTCTCGTTCCAGGAGATCGAATTGAAGGTCGCGCCGTCAAATGGGCAATCGGTTGAATAGCCCGGTGCTGCCCATCCCACGCCCGAATTTTCAGGCAATCTTTCGGCATGGGCCCTCGCGGAATTCGAGACGATAGAACATGCATCCGCGGATCAGTTCCAACCCTGCCGCGGCGGCCAAGTATTTCCCAGGAGCATTTGCCGCATTCTCGATGACGATCGGGGCGCTACCGCTATTGAATATAGCCTCCTCGCGGCCCTTGTCGGGGTTGCCTTGATCTTCGCCTTGCAGAACCTGTCCGCATCGCTCAACCAGATCTTCTCTCCGGTGCAGGAGGAAATCGAGGCCGCCATACCCCGGTGCGTCGCGGTCAATTCCAATTGCCAAAAAAGTAGGAATTAAGTTGATGAGGCTGCCTGCCCGAGCCGAAGCGTGCCTGCGGAGGGCCACCCGCTTCGCTCGCTGTTGTGACGGCGTCGCCGCAATCGACTACGCCCTTCTCGCGGGGCTTGTGGCGCTCGCGGCAGTTAGCGCGTTCCAGCTCATGGGCATCGCCGTGGGCGACATGTTCAACACCGTATCCAGCGATTTCACACAGTCGATGCCGCAGGGCGGCTAGGCACGCTAGCGCCCGGCAGGGCCCGCCGTCCCCCACACGCCACCTTACTAACCGAACCCTTCCTTTTGCGTGGCCACCGGATCGCACAGTTGCGTGGGGCGGGCATCTCTGGTTTGTGTAACCAGGTGGGCAATCGCATCGCGTTCATGGCTCTGCAGGGTGGCGACGTGCTCGAGGTGATGATCGAACGCTGGACGGACGCAGGCGGAACCACGGAATTCCGCTGGTCGCTGTGGCGCGACCGCCACCGCGTCGCAATGGGCCACGAGGCCCACGCCACGGCCGAGGACTGCGAGGTCGAGGCCACCGCCTATTGCCGCCAGGGCCTCGGCTGCAATCCAGACCGGGTCACGCAACTGTAATCCCTGACCGCGCCAAGACTCTATTCGATCAGCCGGCAGCCGGCCTCGAGACAGGCCTGCAATGCCGCACGGGTCGCCGGATCGTAAGCGCCGTGAATGGCACCACTGTAATAGCCGTGGCCCGTCAGCGCTTCTTGGTAGGTGCCGACCCAGCCGGTGTCGGCAACCGCCATCGCCCGCTCGAAGGCCGCCAACGCGTCCTGCCGGCGGCCGAGCGCCGCCAGAACATGACCCTCGGTGCCGAGATAGTCGGCATTGTCCGCCGCGAGCGAGACGGCGCGTTCGGCATCTCCAAGCACCTCTTCATGGCGTTCCAGGAGATAGAGAGCCCGGGCCCCCGCGCTCGTGGCGGCGAGGACGAGCGACAGAACTGTGACGGCGAGCAGGCGCATGCGGGTCCCCCTGGCCGGTCATTATAACGCGCCCTCTGGTAATGCTGGCGGGGAGCTGCTCCAATCCCGTTGGTCTCCATGCACTACAGGCGAATGCGAGGGTCCCGCGGCAGCTCATCTGCCTTCGCTTTGCCAACCCCAGGGCGCACACTCGGCGCGTGATCGAGAAAGGCAGCGCAGGCCGGCCATTGACCAGAAGGCGTCGACCGATGATACCGGTTACGGGCAGAGTTCGTGCCGTTATAGCCGTGTCATCCGCAAATGGGCATCGAATGGTTTTGGCCGTA
>JAZFZX010000249.1:0-7689 GCA_036444135.1 Kiloniellales bacterium
GTACGGTCTCGCTTTGGGGCCGTTTCGCGGCACAGCGCGCGCGCTCCAGCACCGCCATCAGCTCCCCTCGGATCTGCTCGAGCCGTGCCGCGTCGCGAATCTTGGAACCCTCGGCATCCTGCAGGTAAAAAACGTCGACCACGCGTTCGCCATATGTCGAAATCATGGCGCTGGCGATGGTCAGATCGAGCTGCGTCAGCGCCAGCGTCAGCCGGTACAGCAGTCCGGGCCGGTCGCGGCCGTTGACTTCGATCACCGTGTAGGCGGCGCTGGCCTTGTTGTCGATCAGGACGCGCGGCTGCACCTCGAACACGGTCAGCCGGCTCGGGATCGACGAGGCGCGGGATGCCAGCTCCTGAAGCGGCCGCAAGCGCCCCGAAATGGCGCGCTCGATCGCCGACGACAGCCGCGCCAGTTTGTCCGGCCTCACGAAGGGCCCGCCCGTGGCGTCGCGGACGTAGAAGACGTCGAGCGCCGCCCCATTGGTCAGGGTGCAGATCTTCGCCGCATCGATGGTCGCCCCGGTCACCGCCAAGGCCCCGGCGATCTGCGAGAACAGGCCCGGCTGGTCCGGCGTATAAACCGTGATCTCCGTGATCTCTCGATAGTGGTCGATCTGGGTATCGATGGCCGGGGCCCGGCCGGCGGCCTCCGCGTCGCGGACCATGCGTGCATGGCGTTCGTGCGTATCCGTATCGAAGGACAGCCAATAGGCCGGATAGCCGAGCGCGATGTGCGCCTGCAACGCCGCCTCTGGCCAATCGCCGAGCGCGGCGGCGAGCGCCGCCTGGGCATTCCGAACCCGGTTCTCCCGGCCTTCGGTGGCCAAGCCGCCGCTCAAGACCTCCTCGGTTCGCCAATAAAGCTCACGCAGAAGGGCGGCTTTCCAGCTCGTCCAGGTGTTCGGGCCGACCGCCCGGATGTCGGCCACGGTCAGGACCAGCAGCAAGCGCAGGCGCTCCATGGACTGCACCAGCTCGGCAAAGTCCGCGATGGTCTGACTGTCGTCGATGTCGCGCCTGAAGGCCGTGTTGCTCATGGCCAGGTGATGCAGCACCAGCCAGGCCACGGTCTCCGTTTCCTCGGCGCTGAGCCCCAAGCGCGGGCAGAGCTTCTGCGCCAGCGCGGCGCCGACCTGCGAGTGGTCGCCCGGACGCCCCTTGGCCATGTCGTGGAAAAGCACCGCGAGGTAGAGCACCCGGCGGCTCAAAACCTTGTGCACCACCTCCGAAGCGATCGGCGCCTCCTCCATAAGCAGGCCCTTCTCGATGGCGTGGAGTATGCCGATCGCGAAGATGGTGTGCTCGTCCACCGTGTAGTGGTGGTACATGTTGTACTGCATCTGTGCGACCACGCGCCCGAAATCGGGCATGAAACGGCCGAACACGCCCGCCTCGTTCAGGCGTCTGAGCGCCGTCTCCGGGTTCTTTTTCGAAGTCAGGATCTCCATGAAGATGCGGTTGGCCTCCGGGTCCCGCCGCAGGCCGTGATCGATGCGCTTCAGGTTGCGCGTGATCCAGTGCAGTGCCTTGGGATGGATGTCCAGATCGTGTTCCTGCGCCACCTTGAAGATGCGCAGCATGTCCAAGGGCGTGTCCTCGAAGACCTTGGCGCTGCGCACCGTGAGGCGGTCGCGTTCCAGCGGAAAGCCGGCGATCCGGCGGCGCCGAGCGAGGACGGCAAGGCTCAGCCGTGGCCGGCGCTTGTGCTCCGCCTCCAGGGCGGCGCAAAAGATGCGGGTCAGCGCCCCCACGTCCTTGGCGATCAGGAAGTAGTGCTTCATCAAGCGCTCCACGTCCTGCGTGCCGGCATGCGCCTTGTAGCCCATGCGCGGGGCCACCTGTTTCTGCAGATCGTAGGTCAAGCGCTCCTCGGCCCGGCCGGCCTGGTAGTGCAGGTGACAGCGGAGTGTCCAAAGGTGGTTCTCGGCCTTTTCGAAGCGCGCTACCTCGCGCCGGGTGAGTACGCCCTGCGGCACCAGCTCCGAAACGTCGGCGACCCGGTAGAGATATTTGCCGATCCAATAGAGGGTGTGGAGGTCGCGTAGGCCGCCTTTGCCGTCTTTGATGTTGGGTTCCAGGACGTAGCGCGAGCCGCCCAGGCGTGCGTGCCGGCGGTCCCGTTCGGCCAGCTTGGCCTCGATGAATTCGGCGCCCGTCCCGGCCTGTACCGCCTTCATGAAACGCTCGCTCAGCTCCTGAAACAGCGCCTCGTCGCCACACAGGAACCGCCGCTCCAAAAGACTGGTGCGAATCGTCATGTCGGCCTTGGCGTGCCGGATGCAGTCATCCACCGAGCGCACGGCCTGGCCCACCTTGAAGCCGATATCCCACAGCAGATAGAGAACCGCCTCGGTGACCTGCTCGCTGCGCGGCGGCATCTTGTACGGCAGCAGGAACAGCAGATCGACGTCCGAGTGGGGCGCCAGTTCGCCGCGCCCGTAGCCGCCGACCGCGACCAGCGCCAGGCGCTCGCCCTTCGAGGGGTTGCCCGAGGGATAAAGCTGCTCGGTCACGTAGCCGTACGCCAGCCGCACGATCTGATCGACCAGATAGCACCGGGCGCAGACCAGATCGGTGCCGGACATGCCGTCGTCGAAGCGCCGGCGCAATTCGCCGTCACCCGCGGTCACGGCGTTCTTCAGAACGGCGAGGACGCTCGCGCGCATTTGCTCTGCCGGCAGGTCCGCCGCCGTAGTGGCGGCGAGCTCCGCCATCAGGCTTCGCAGGTCGACGATCGCCTCCTCGTGGTGGATCTCGCCGTCAAGGGCCGGGCCGGGCGTCGCTCCGTGCATTGCACCTCACACTTGGGGCCACGCGGTTCACGTGGCCGAGTTGCCGTCTCATCTTTCGCACAGTATGCCACGACAGGCCCGCCGAGAGCGAATACCGAGAGGTCATTCCTTCAATTGGCTCTTCAGCTCGTAAAGCAGCTCGAGCGCCTGACGCGGCGTCAGCTCGTCGGGATGGATCTCGCCCAGGCGGGCCTCGACATCGGATGGCTCGGCCGGTTTGGCGGCGCGGGCTGGCGCGGTGGCGAAGAGCGGAAGCTCGTCGATCAGCCTGGCGAGCGCGCCGGCCTGTTCGCCTTGCTCGAGCGACGTCAGGACCTCCCGGGCCCGTGCGATGACCGGTCCGGGCAGGCCGGCCAGCTCGGCCACGTGAACCCCGTATGACCGGTCTGCCGTGCCCGGCGCCACCTCGTGCAGGAAGACCACTTTGCCCTGCCACTCCTTGACCCGCATGGTGTGGCAACTGAGCGCCGGAAGCTTCGCGGCGAGGCTAGTCAGTTCGTGATAGTGCGTCGCGAACAGCGCGCGGCAGCCGTTGACCTCGTGCAGATGCTCGACGCAGGCCCAGGCGATGGACAGGCCGTCGAAGGTCGCAGTGCCGCGGCCGATCTCGTCGAGGATGACCAGCGAGCGCCCGGTCGCCTGATTGAGGATCACCGCCGTCTCCACCATCTCGACCATGAAGGTGGAGCGGCCGCGGGCCAGGTCGTCGGCCGCGCCGACGCGGCTGAACAGCCGGTCGACGACGCCGATATGCGCGCGCTCCGCCGGCACGAAGGCGCCCATCTGGGCGAGCACGGCAATCAGCGCGTTTTGGCGCAGGAAGGTGCTCTTGCCCGCCATGTTGGGCCCCGTGACCAGCCAGATCCGATTGTCCTCGGCCAGCCGGCAATCGTTGGCCACGAAGCTGCCTTCCTGGCTCTCGGCAAGCGCCTCTGCGACCACCGGGTGGCGGCCGCCGACCACCTCGAAGACGGCCGAGCCATCCACCAGCGGGCGTTGCCAGCGCGCGGCCACGGCCAGCTCGGCCAAACCGGCGGCCACGTCGAGGTCAGCCATGGCGCGCGCCGCCAGAGCGATTTCCTCGGCCCGGCCGTTCACCTCGCCCACCAGATCGTCGAACAGCCGCAGTTCGACCGCCAGCGCCTTGTCGGCGGCCGACGAGATCTGCTGCTCCAGCTCGGACAGCTCCACGGTGGTGTAGCGCATCGCGCTCGCCATCGTCTGGCGGTGGATGAAGTCCCCCTCCGGGCCGCCCGGCAGCTTATCGGCGTGAGTGGGTTTGATTTCGATGTAGTAGCCCAAGACGTTGTTGTGACGGATCTTGAGGGTGGCGATCCCGGTCTCCGCGGCGTAGCGGCCCTGCAGGTCGGCGATCAGCCGCCGGCTTTCGTCGCGCAGCGTACGCAGCTCGTCCAACTCGGGCGCATAGCCGAGCGCGATGAAACCCCCGTCGCGGGTGTTGAGCGGCAGGTCCATCGCCAGCGCGCGCGCAAGCCGCGCGACCAGCGTGTCGTGAAACCCCAGCTCCTGGGCGGCGCGGCCAAGGCCGCCGGGCGGCGGCGCCAAGCGTTCTTCGTCGAGCCGTCCGCGCAGGTGGCCGGCCTCCTCCAGGCCCTGGCGGACCGCCGCCAGATCCCGCGGGCCGCCGCGGCCCACGGTCAGCCGCGAAAGCGCCCGCGACACGTCCGGGCTCCGCCCAAGGTGCCCACGCAAGGCACCGCGAAGCTCGTCCTGCTCGACCAGATACTGGATCACGTCGGCCCGCGCCGCGATCGCGGCCGGATCCGTGAGCGGCGCCCCCAAGCGGTCCGCCAGCAGCCGCCCGCCCGCGCCGGTGACCGTCCGGTCGATGGTATCGAGCAGGCTCCCCTTGCGCCCGCCGGAGAGACTCTGGATCAACTCCAGATTGCGACGGGTGGCGGCGTCGATCTCCAAAACCGAGCCGCGGGGAACCTGCCTGGGCGGGCCGAGCCGCGGCAGGCGGCCCTTCTGGGTCAGTTCGACGTAGTCGACGACCGCGCCGGCGGCGGCCAGCTCCGCGCGGCTGAAATCGCCGAAGGCGTCCAGGGCCTTGACCCCGTAGAGCGTCTCGAGACGGCGCCGCGCGTTGGTGCTGTCGAAACGGGCGGACGGCAAGGGGGTCAGGGCCTCCTTCCATTCCGCGAAGATCTCGAACAGCCGGGCGTCCTGAAGCAGTTTGTCCGGCAGCAGAAGCTCGCCGGGGGCCAAGCGCGCGAGGGCAGCGGCGAAGTCGCCGGGGCCGACCGGCTGGACCGAAAATTCGCCCGTGGATACGTCGAGCCAGGCAAGTCCGAGGCTTCCGCCGGCCGCCGCTGCGGCGGCCAAGTAGTTGTGCGAGCGGGCCTCCAGCAGCTCGTCCTCGGTGATCGTCCCGGGCGTCACCAGGCGGACGACGGCGCGCTCGACGACGGACTTGTTGCCGCGCTTGCGCGCCGCGGCCGGGTCTTCCACCTGCTCGCAGATCGCCACCTTGAAGCCCTGCCGGATCAGGCGGGACAGATAGCCGTCGGCGCTGCGCACCGGCACGCCGCACATGGGGATGTCTTCGCCCTTGTGCAGGCCCCGCTTGGTGAGCGTGATGTCGAGCGCCTCGGCGGCCACCGCGGCGTCATCGAAGAACAGCTCGTAAAAGTCGCCCATCCGGTAAAACAGCAGGCAGTCAGGATGGGCCTTCTTGATTTCCAGGTACTGCGCCATCACCGGCGTGATCCCGCCGGGCGGCTTGGCGCGGGCCTTGGGAGCGGCGGAGATTTTCGCTTTGGGCGCCAATTCGGGCACGCTCGTCTCGGATTCCGGCACCGGTGAATTTCTCGCGCGGGTAAAGGGTCTTCGGGCGCGGACCATAGCACGTCGCCAGGCTCGCCGGCAGGCCACTTCGCCACCCACTAGGCAAGCGCAGTGCCTACGGGCACAATGTCACATCCGGAAGGGGACATGAAAGGGGGCGATTTGATGTCGGAGGTTCCGGCAGAGGAAGCAGCGGGAAATGGTGCCGCGGTGGTCGAAATCGTCGGCCGCTTCGGCGACCGCGAGTCGTTCCGCGCCGCCGTGGAAGAGCTGCGCGCCACGGGCTTCGAGCGCAGCGAGCTGTCGATTCTCGACACGCGGGAATCGCTGTCGGCCAGCGAAAGCGCCGGCGAGGCCTGGGCACAAACGCTCGCCGGGCTGATCGGCGAGGTCAAATACCTCGGCCCGATCACGGCCGCCGGGCTGATCATGATCGCCTCCGGGCCCGTCGGCGCTGCGGTTTCGGGCCTCATGGCAGCGGGCCTGACCGGCGTGGCGCTGAGGGAGCTGCTCGACGACATCAAGGCTACGCCCCACACGGAAGCCTTCGCACGCGCGCTCGAGGCCGGGGCGGTTTTGCTCTGGGTCCGGGCCGAGACAGCGGACCGCCAGACGACGGCGAGCGATATCCTGAGCCGCCACGGCGCCGGAGACGTGCACCTGCATCGGCGGGGTGCGCGGTCCTGAACCCGGTTCCCGGCAAGGGCGGCGGCCGGACGGCCGCTTTGACGCCCCGAACGGCCCCTTCTAACATCCTGGCGGGAACGGGAGGCGAGGCCGGCAATATCGAACGGCCGTGCAGTAACGGCAGCGAGGCCGGCGGCAGCAACGACAACGTATGACGGAATGGCAAAGAAAAGACACAGCATCACGGAGGAAGAAGCCCTCCACCTGCACGCCAGCGGCCGGCCCGGCAAGCTGGAGATTCATGCAACCAAACCGCTGACCACCCAGCGCGACCTGTCGCTCGCCTATTCGCCGGGTGTGGCCTACCCCTGCGAGCGGATCGCCGCCCAGCCGGACACGGCCTACGATTACACGGCCAAGGGTAATCTGGTCGCCATCATCAGCAACGGCACGGCCGTGCTCGGGCTCGGCAACCTCGGCGCGCTGGCCTCCAAACCGGTGATGGAGGGCAAGGCCGTGCTCTTCAAGCGCTTCGCGGACGTGGACGGCATCGACCTGGAAATCGACACCGAAGACGTGGACGAGTTCGTGAACTGCGTCCGCTTCCTGGGGGCGTCGTTCGGCGGCATCAACCTGGAAGACATCAAGGCCCCTGAGTGCTTCATCATCGAACAGCGCCTGAAGGAGCTGCTCGACATTCCGGTGTTCCACGACGACCAGCATGGCACCGCGATCATCGCCGCGGCCGGGCTGATCAACGCGCTCCACCTGACTGGCCGGAACAAAAGCGACTTCAAGATGGTCATCAATGGCGCGGGCTCGGCCGCCATCGCCTGCGCCGAATTGATCAAGGCCATGGATGCATCTTCAGTCAATATGATCCTCTGCGACACCCGGGGGGTCATTTACCAGGGCCGCGAGGAGGGCATGAACCAGTGGAAGTCCGCCCATGCGGCGGCGACCGAGGCGCGCACCCTGGCCGACGCCATGCAGGGAGCCGACGTGTTCTTCGGGCTGTCGGCCAAGGGCGCCGTCACCAAGGACATGGTGGCGAGCATGGCCGAACGGCCGATCATCTTCGCCATGGCCAATCCGGACCCGGAAATCACGCCTGAGGAGGTGGCCTCGGTGCGCGACGACGCCATCGTCGCCACCGGCCGTTCGGATTATCCGAACCAGGTCAACAACGTTCTCGGCTTTCCCTACATCTTCCGTGGCGCGCTCGACGTGCGGGCCTCGACCATCAACATGGAGATGAAGATCGCCGCCGCCGAGGCACTCGCCGCCCTGGCGCGCGAGGACGTGCCCGACGAGGTCGCCAGGGCCTATGCCAGCGAGCGCCTGCGCTACGGCCGGGACTACATCATTCCGGCGCCCTTCGACCCGCGCCTCATCGTCGCCATCCCGAAAGCCGTCGCCGCCGCCGCCGTGGACAGCGGCGTGGCGCGGCGCCCGCTGGA
>JAZFZX010000250.1:0-2349 GCA_036444135.1 Kiloniellales bacterium
CGGGAGAGCCGGGCGCTCGCTGGTCATCATGCGCTTTGCTTCCTGGTCCCCGGGGCCATCCTCTTGCCCATATTGAAATGATATAATATATCGTTTTAAGATAAGATGTCTATCCGTGATGTGCGGCGAGTCTCCGCGATACGCGGGGGGCCATCTGCCCTGCACGGCGGTTATCTGCGCTGCGCAGCGTCACTTTGCGGTGCGCCGCGATTTCCAGTGGGCACAGGCACCAGTGGGTACAGGCGTGGATACAGGCAAAAGTCTCGGCATGTTGAAATGGGTGAAGCCTGTCATCGTTGCCGCGCTGACGGGCGGGGTGCTGATGGCCGCGCCGGCGGGCCGAACCGCCGGCCCGGACGCGCCGCAGGTGGTGGTCAGCATCAAACCGGTCCACAGCCTTATTGCCGGCGTCATGCAGGGCCTCGGAGAACCGGCCTTGTTGATCGAGGGCGCGGCCTCGCCGCACAGCTACCGGCTGCGCCCGTCTCAGGCCCGTGCGCTGGCCGAGGCCGACCTGGTTTTTTGGATGGGCGCACGCCTGGAAAGCTTCCTCGACAAGCCGCTGGAGGTTCTCGTTCGCCACGGGCGGGTGATTACCCTGTACGAGGACGCGGGACTGCAATTCCTGCCGGCGCGCGCGGGCGGCGCGTGGGACCATCACGCGGAACGGCCCGATCACGGGCCCGAACACGGCCATGACCAAGAGACGCCCGAAGGGGCCGAAGGTCATCGGGACGCGCACGCGCACGGAAGCGACGATGGCGGACCTGGCCATCAAGAGGCACTCCGTCATGCCGGTTACGACCTGCACGTCTGGCTGGACCCGCAAAACGCCCGACGAATCGTCGAAGCCGCCGTCACGGCCCTGACCGGGGCCGATCCCGCCAACGGGCCGCGATACGCAGAGAATGGCCGACGCATGATCCAGCGCCTGGAAGCCCTCGATGAGGCGCTCGGCGCGCGGCTGGCGCCCATTCGCCGGGCTCCCTACGTGGTGTTTCACGACGCCTATCATCACCTGGAGCACCGCTACGCCCTCAGGGCGGTCGGGTCGCTCTCGGTCAGTCCCGAGCGCGCGCCCGGCGCCAGGCGGCTGTCCGAGATACGCGCGCGCATCGTTGCTCTGGGCGTGCGCTGCGTGTTCAGCGAACCCCAGTTCACGCCGGCTTTGGCCGAGACCGTGGTCGCGGGAACGCCGGCGCGCCTGGCCGAACTGGACCCGCTGGGTGCGGCGATTCCCGCCGGGCCCGAAGCGTACTTCCACCTCATGCAGACCCTTGCGGACGCTCTGGCGGATTGTCTTTCGGAGCCCGGTTAAACGCCAAGCGCCCGCATCCGCCGGTCTCCGGGTTTTCCGGCCGAATGCCGCGATGACAGGGCCTGGCGATCGTGCTAAGGCAGGCTGCAAAGAAGCCGGGGTTTCGGCCCGTGCAGGGAGATAGGCCATGGCGATCGAATGGCGCGGCGTCTATCCCGCCGTCACGACGCAGTTCAAGCCGGATCAGTCCCTCGACCTCGAGGCCACGGAGGCGCATCTCGAAATGTTGATTCAGGCGGGCGTCGACGGCCTTGTAATGCTGGGCACAGTGGGCGAGACCGCGTCGCTCGACCCGGTCGAGAAACGTGACGTCCTGAACGCCGCGGTCAAGACCGCGCGCGGGCGCCTGCCGGTGCTGGCCGGCGTGGCGGAGAGTGCGACGGCGGCGGCGTGCCGCTTCGCGGGAGACGCGCAAGCCTTGGGCTGCGACGGGTTGATGGTGCTGCCGGGCCTGGTCTACACGCCCGACGCGCGCGAGACGCTGGGCCACTATCGCTCGGTGGCACAGGCCACCGATCTGCCGATCATGTGCTACAACAACCCGGTGTCCTGCGGCGTCGACATCACGCCGGAGATGTTCGCCAATCTCGCCGACACGCCGAACCTGCTCGCGATCAAGGAATCCTCCGACGACGTGCGCCGCTTGACCGACCTGGTCAACCTCCTCGGCGACCGCTACGTGCTGTTCTGCGGCGTGGACGACCTGGCCCTAGAGAGCGCGCTCATGGGTGCCGACGGTTGGGTGGCGGGCCTGGCCAACGCCTTTCCAGAGGAGACGGTGCAGCTCTGGTCTTTGGCCAAGGCCGGGCGGTGGGATCGGGCGCGGGCGCTTTACCGCTGGTTCGCGCCGGTCCTCCACCTGGATTGTCACGTCAAGCTGGTGCAGTACATCAAGCTGGCGCAGGCCATGTGCGGGCTCGGGACCGAGACCGTCCGGGCGCCGCGCATGGTGATCGAGGGCGAAGAACGCGAACGCGTCACGGCCATCATCCAGGCCGCGATCGACGCACGACCCGCGCGGGCCGCCGCTT
>JAZFZX010000251.1:0-5350 GCA_036444135.1 Kiloniellales bacterium
GCGCCCGCCGCCGACAGGTCGAGAATGACGCAGTCCTGTTCGCCAGCGCCGGAGAGCAAGCGGCCCCCCCACAGCACATGGCTGCGCCCATAGAGCCGCCGGTCCTTCCAAGCGTCTTTTTGCTGCGCTGTATTCGGCATGTCTGTCAAAGCCTCAAAAGTCGATCGTCAATGCACGGGATTTAGCTTAAATGCACCGGGCTTTCGGAATGGTTAATCGTAGATGGTCACGGGCTTAGCACACGAGGTTCGACAGCGGCCCGTGCGCGGGGCAAAATGGCGTGGCTGGCCAACGAACGGACGAGGATCGCCGTGTCGAACAAGAGCTTTCGGGTCGCTTGCATCCAGAACTGCGCCGGGACCGAGACGGCGCCGAACCTGGCGGATTGCGAGGCGCTCACCCGCGAGGCCGGCGGCGCGGGGGCCGAGCTCATCCTGCTGCCCGAGTATTTCACCAGCCTGGACATTCACGGCAACATCTTGATCCCCGAGGCCTTCGCCGAGGAGGAACACCCGGCGCTGCCGCTGTTCGGCGGTCTCGCGCGGGAGCTGGGGGCCTGGATGGTGCTGGGCTCGCTGGCGATCAAGGCGGGTCCGGAGCGGATCTATAACCGCACCTACGTGCTCGATCCGGCCGGCGCCGCCGCGGCTCGCTACGACAAGATCCACCTGTTCGACGTCGATCTGGCCGGCGGCGAGAGCTACCGCGAATCGGCGACCATCGCGCCCGGCGCCGGCGGCGTCGTCACGGACCTGCCCTGGGGCCGGTTGGGCCTCAGCGTCTGCTACGACCTGCGCTTCCCGCAGCTCTACCGGTCGCTGGCGCAGGCCGGGGCGGATTTCCTCAGCGTGCCCGCGGCCTTCACCAAGACCACCGGCCGTGCGCACTGGCACGTGCTGCTGCGGGCGCGGGCGATCGAGACCGGCTGTTATGTCTTCGCGCCCTGCCAATACGGCGTCCACGCCGGCGGCCGTGCCACCTATGGTCACTCGTTGATCATCGATCCCTGGGGCAAGGTGCTGGCCGACGGCGGCGAGGACCGCGGCTTCATCATGGCGGAGGTGGACCCGGCGGCGGTTGCCAAGGCGCGCTCCATGATCCCGGCGCTTGAGCACGACCGGCCGTTCGAGCTGGCGGAGCCGGACCCGCCGCGCAGGGCCGTCGGCCAGGAATAGGCGGGACCCGGGCAACCCAAGCCACTGCAGCGCCGCGCTATGGGGCGCCTGTGTTCAGGGAACATGGCAATGGACGACGGCGAAGCAGGCGCACCGGGCAGCCACCCGCATCTGGTCGTCTTGGACGAGGCCGCCCTGGCCCTGAGGGCGCACTTCCTGGGCTGGCAGTGCCGCATACGCCAATATTCGATCCGGCAGGCCGGCGGGCACCCCGCAGCGGGGATGCAGCCGCTTGTCCTGTTGGGCGATTCGGACTCCGATCTCGGCCGCATCTCGGTGCTGATCGTGAAAAGCCAGCCGCAGGAGGTCATCACCCAATTTCGCCACCTGATGCGCAAGACGCACGATCCCGCCGAACGTTACAACAGCGCACTGAAGTTCCTGGCAGCCGCCTACTACCAGCAACCGCAGACCTTCTCCGACGAGATAACGGCGCTGTTCGGCCCCGATTCGGAGCTGGCCGACCGGCTGCTGGAGGCCGGGCGCTGCCGCTTGCTGTTCGAGCAGTACAATCAGCGCTACCTTCTGCCCTGCGCCTTGCGTTCGCTGCGCGAAGACGATCCCGCCTTTCAAGCCACCTACTGGCACAACGGCCTGTTCAATCCGGCCCTACCGGCGGGCGTACGCGTACTCGCCTTCCGGCCCGACTGGGCCACGGGCGAAGCGGAACCGCCGGCCACCTGACCGGCACGTCGAAGGGCCGCATCCAAAGAATACGGCCCCGCATCGAAGCGACACGGGGCCAGGCTAGGCAGGAAGAGGCAGTCAGAACTTGCGGTAGGCTTTGTTGAGCTCGACCATCGGGTGCTTTTCGGACATCTGGAATTTGATCAGCAGCTCGCGGGCCACCATATCGCGGTCCTGCTGGGTGTCTGGCAGCGTCATGTCCTCGGGGACGCTCACCCAGCCGTTGATGTTGCGGTCGAAGACGGCGGGCCGGCCTTCCTCGTAGCCCATGTGCACGTCTTCCAGCCAGTTGAGGTCGTCCCAGCCCATGGTCTCGACGTAGGTCTTCAGGAACGGCGTGATCCGCTCGTAGTCAGGCACCAGATTGACGTCGTAGCGGTAACCGATGTGCTGACCGATTTCTTTCTCGCGGGAGGAATCGAGGCCCGACTCGCGGATGAATTGATCGACGTCCTTGAGGTCGCTGCCCTTGTAGCTCGTACCAGCCATGTCGGGTCCTCCTTAGAGGTGGTGATAGTCGGCGACGCCGACCGTGTAGTCGGTGCCAGCCAGCGGCACGCCGGCGATGGCCGAGGCCTCCATGGTGAGGGCCGCCAGGTCCTCCGGTTCCAACGAATGCACGTTGGTCTTGCCGCAGGCCCGCGCCATCATCTGGGCCTCGATGGTCAGCGTGTGCAGGAAGTTGAAGACCCGCTCGGCGGCCTCGTCCGGGTCCAGGCGCTTGCGCAGTTCCGGATCCTGGGTGGCGACGCCGACCGGGCAGCGCCCGGTGTGACAGTGGTAGCAGTAGCCCGCCGGGACGCCTATCTCCTTCTCGAAGTCGGCTTCGGGGATGTCCTTGTTGCAGTTGAGGGCCATCATCGACGAGTGGCCGATGGCGATCGCGTCGGCCCCGAGCGCCAACGCCTTGGCGACGTCGCCGCCATTGCGGATCCCCCCGGCGTAGATCAGCGTGATCTCGCCGCGCTTGCCGAGGTCGTCGATCGCCCGGCGCGCCTGGCGGATGGCCGCCATGCCCGGTACGCCGGTCTCCTCGGTCGCCAGATGCGGCCCGGCGCCGGTCGAGCCCTCCATCCCGTCGATGTAGATCGAATCCGGGTCCGTCTTCACCGCCATGCGGACATCGTCGTAGACCCGCGCGGCACCGAGTTTGAGCTGGATCGGAATCTGCCCGTCGGTCGCCTCGCGAATCTCGCCGATCTTGAGGGCCAGGTCGTCGGGTCCCAGCCAGTCCGGATGGCGGGCCGGCGAGCGCTGATCGATACCGGCGGGCAGCGAGCGCATCTCCGCCACCTGATCGGTCACCTTCTGGCCCATCAGATGGCCGCCCAGGCCAACCTTGCAGCCCTGGCCGATGAAAAACTCGCAGCCGTCGGCCAGGCGCAGATGGTGCGGGTTGAAGCCGTAGCGGGACTGGATGATCTGGTAGAACCATTTGACCGAATAGCGGCGCTCGTCGGGGATCATGCCGCCCTCGCCCGAACAGGTGGCGCTGCCGGCCATGGTGGCGCCGCGCGCCAGCGCCGTCTTGGCCTCGTAACTCAGCGCCCCGAAGCTCATGCCCGTGATGTAGATGGGAATGTCGAGCACGATCGGCTTCTTGGCGCGCGGGCCGATGACCGTCTTGGTCTCGCACTTCTCGCGGTAGCCTTCGATGACGAAGCGCGTCAGCGTTCCGGGCAGGAACGTCAGATCGTCCCAATGCGGAATCTTCTTGAACAGCGAGAAACCCCGCATGCGGTAGCGGCCGAGCTCCGCCTTGATGTGGATATCGTCGATCACCTCGGGGGTGAAGATCCGACTCTTGCCCAACACGCTGGTGTTGCGCTGCGGCGTCTTCCCGGCCGGCGTGATATCGGGTGCGGCTTCACCATTAGGCATTGTTGAACCCTCCTTGTCCCACCGGCCTCAGAGCACGAGCTTCTTTTCGGTTGGCTCGAGGTTGTCGTAATTCCACAGCTGCTTGCCGGCGACGATCTTCTGGAAATGATCGACGCCCTTGTCGGGCAGCAGGTCGTACTGCTTGAGTTTGCGGGTCAGCCATTCACGATCCAGGTCGCCCAGCTCGCCAGGCACCGCGTCGACGCCGAGCTCCTTGATCTCGCCGCCTACGTAAATCGTGCCGTCGTACATGGAATCGCCCAGATGCTTGCGGGCGTTGCCGCACACGACCATGCGTCCGCGTTGCATCATGAAGCCGGAAAAGGCGCCCGTGTCGCCGCCGACCAAGATGGTGCCGCCTTTCATGTCGATGCCGGTGCGCGAGCCGACGCTGCCCCGGCACACGAGATCGCCGCCGCGCAACGCGGCGCCGAAGGTGGAGCCGGCGTTCTTCTCTATGACCACCGTGCCGGCCATCATGTTCTCGGCACACGACCAGCCGACCCGGCCCTGGATGCGCACGTTCGGCCCATCGATCAGGCCACAGCCGAAGTAGCCCAGGCTGCCTTCGAAGATCAGGTTGAGCCGGTTCAGGATGCCGACCCCGAGCGAGTGCTTGGCGCCGGGGTTTTTCACCACGATGGTGCCATGGCCCTCGGCCATGAGCTCGCGGATCTTCAAGTTGACCGCCGTTGTATCCAGGTCCGCGGCGTCGAACTCCGCGCGTTTGTTGAAGTCGACGTCGAAGGCATAGGGATAGACGAACCGGTCTGCCTCCTCGGGCTTGAAGAAGACCTTCTGGGTGCGGCCACGGAGCTGCTCCGTGTGCATCCCCATTTCATGGGAGAGGTGCTCGTCTCCGGTCATGCCTGCCATACCCGAACCTCCTCTTCATAGGGATCGTAGGTGTCGATCTCCTGCGGGATGATGGCGCGGATCGCAACCTCCTCGGACGCGAGCGCCACGATGTCGTCGCTCTCGTAGAGCACCATCGGCTTGGCCGCCATGGTGTCCTTGGCCAGCCCCAGCTGGTCCGCGGTCGCCACCAGATAGGTGAACACGCCGTCGATCTGCTCGATCGATTGCCGGAGCGAATCCTCGAGGCTGAAGCCGTTGGTCAGCTTGTCCGCCGTATAGACCGCCAAAAGCTCGGAATCGCAGTCGGACAGGAAGCGGTTGCCGCGGCGCTCCAGCTCGCGCCGCATCATCCAGTAGTTCGTGATCTGCCCGTTATGGACAACTGCGATGTCGCTGTAGGGATAGGCCCAATAGGGGTGGGCGGAGCGGATGTCGACGTCCGATTCCGTCGCCATGCGTGTGTGGCCGATGGCGTGCGTGCCCTCGAAGCCCGTGAGGCCATACTGGCCGGACACCGTCGTGGCGTCGCCCAGGTCCTTGATCAACTCGAGCGCGCGGCCCAAGGAGAGGATCTCGACGCCTTCGAGATCCTCGATATAGGCCGCCAACCGCTTAAGGTCGCCATCGAAACCAATGATGTAGCGATAGGCGTATTCGGTCGCGGTATCGTCCTCGCGCACGACGGCGGACATCTCGGCCAGGCGTTCGTCGACCGCCGCCTTGCGCTCGCGGATCTCCTGGTGAATGCG
>JAZFZX010000252.1:0-30090 GCA_036444135.1 Kiloniellales bacterium
TGTAGGGTGCCGTAAGAGATCTCCCCACTACATGTAGCGGCCACGATTAATGCTCCTAACCTCTTGTTAAACCCGTGCGATTACTTGTGCTCCCATTGACACCCATCAGATCCCATGATATCCCACAACGTTCCATGATCGGGTGGATTGTCTCCGGTGATCAGGGCGCGGGAGACAAAGTGGTGCTAGGGGCAATTACAGAGACGGGAGAGCCAGGTGTCGGTGTTCATTGGCACCTTCGAAAACAAGGTGGACCGTAAGGGCCGGGTTTCGGTACCCGCCCCCTTCCGGCAGATCTTGGCCACCTCGGTTTTCCAGGGGATCATCGCCTTTCGCTACACCACCCCCAACGCCATGGAGGCCTGCAGCCTCGAGTTCATGGAACGCCTCGACCAGGGCGTCTCGGACTTCAACCTGTTTTCCGACGAACACGACGACCTGGCCTTCAGTATCTTCGCGGACTCCCACCAGTTGCCGTTCGACGGCGAGGGCCGGGTGATCATGCCGGCGCCGTTGATCGAGATCACGGGGATCGACGCCCGGGCGGCCTTCGTCGGCAAGGGGCAGACCTTCCAGATCTGGGAGCCCGAGGCGCTGCAACGCCGCAAGGCCGAGGCCCGGATCCGCACGCGCGATCAGAAGCTCACCTTGCGATTGCGCCGCGATGATGGCGGAGGTTCGCAATGAGCCCGGCCGCCGACAACGAAGCCGACGGCCATGCGCCGGTTATGCTGCAAGAGGTTATCGAGGCTCTGGCCCCGCGCCGTGAGGCGATCTACGTCGACGGCACTTTCGGCGCCGGCGGTTACAGCCGCGCCCTGCTGGATGCGGCGGCGTGCACGGTCTGGGGCATCGACCGCGACCCGGACGCCGTCGGCCGCGGCGCGGCCCTGGCGCGCGGCTACCCGGGACGCTTCGAGGCCATCGAAGGCTGCTTCGGCAACATGGATCGGCTGATCGAGACGCAGGGCGTCGGGCCGGTCGACGGCGTCGCGCTCGACCTCGGGGTCTCGTCCATGCAGCTCGCCGCGCCCGAGCGCGGCTTTTCCTTTCAGGCCGACGGCCCGCTGGACATGCGCATGTCCGGCCCGGGCCAGGCGTCGGGCCCGAGCGCCGCAGAGCTGGTCAACGAACTTTCGGAGGATGCGCTGGCCGACATCCTGCGGCGCTATGGCGAAGAGCGGAAGGCCAGACAGATCGCACGCGCCATCGTCGCCGCCCGCAGCAAGAAACGGATCGAGCGGACGGGCGAACTGGCTGACATCGTGCGCAGTGTGGTGCGCCGCGGCCCGGACGGCCGCGATCCGGCGACCCGTACCTTCCAGGCGATCCGCATCTGTGTGAACGACGAGATCGGCGAGCTGAGGCGCGGCCTGGGCGCCGCCGAACGGCTGTTGGCGCCGGGCGGGCGCCTGGCGGTGGTCTCGTTCCACTCGCTGGAAGACCGCGAGGTCAAGGCCTTCCTCAAGGAGCGGAGCGGCGACAGGCCCGGTACCTCCCGCCATCTGCCCGAAGACCCGCGGCCCAAGCAGCCGCCCAGCTTCGAGCTTCTCCACAAGGCCGCCCGGCGGCCCAGCGCGGCGGAATGCGCCGCCAATCCACGGGCCCGCTCGGCCCGCCTGCGCGCCGCGCGGCGCACTGCCGCCCCGGCCTGGCAAGCATCAGCTATGGAGGTTTCACTTTGACCCGTTTTGCCGCCAGTTGGCTGATCGCCGTGACCGTCGGCGCCCTTGCCCTGTTCTATGTGAGCCACACGGTCGAGCGCCTGGAAGAGGGTCTCGCCCGTCAGCAGCACGCCATCCTGCAGCACCAGGAGGCCATCCACGTCCTGGAGGCCGAGTGGAGCTACCTCAACCAGCCAAGGCGGATCGCCGATCTGGCCCAACGTTATTTGGCGCTGGCCCCCCTGTCTGCCGACCATGTGGTCGGCATCAAAGACCTGCCGCAGCGCCTAGAGCTCGGGAACGACGACGTGGTTCCCGGGCTCCCCCCCGCAAGCCCGGCCGTCACGCCGGCGCAGCCGACATTGGCCAGCATGAGGTCCGCCCAATGACAGGCGGACCGCCGCCGGCCAGCAACGCCCTATTCGCTCGTGAGTCCTTTACGCGTCTCCACGACCAGCCCTTGGTGACCCTCGACGGCGTCGCCAAGCAGGCGCTCGAAACGGGCCGCACCCGCCTTCTGGTCACCGGCTTCGTCTTTGCCTTGGCGTTCCTCGCGATCGGGCTGCGCCTGGTCGAGCTGGGTGTGGTTCGCGAGGGCAACGAGCCGCGCCTGGCCCGCGGTGAAATCGGTCGCGCGCTCAACATGGGGCGCGCCAATATCGTCGACCGCAACGGCATAGTCCTGGCGACCACGCTGCCGACTCAATCGCTCTACGCCGATCCGCGTCAGGTGTCGGACCCCGGGCAGACAGCGGCCGCCCTGATCGAGGTTCTGCCCGGCCTCTCCAAGGCCAAAGTCGAGGCCAAGCTACGCCTCCAGCGGGGCTTTATCTGGCTCAAGCGCAACCTGACGCCGCGCCAGCAATATCTGGTCAACCGCCTGGGGCTGCCGGGCCTGCACTTTCAGCGGGAGCTCGACCGGGTCTATCCCCTCGGCCCCCTGACGGCGCAGATCGTCGGCTTCACCGACGTGGACAACAACGGGCTGGCCGGCATCGAACGGTCGTTCGACGAGGTCTTGCGCAACGGCGACCAGCCGGTGCGCCTCAGCATTGACGTGCGGGTCCAGCACATCCTGGCCGAGGAAATGGCGGCGGCCATTGCCGAGTTCCACGCGGTGGGCGGTGCCGGATTGGTTCTGGACGTGGACAGCGGCGAATTGATCGCCATGGTCTCTCTGCCCACCTTCGACCCGAACCGCCCGGGCGAGGCGCCAAGCGAGGCGCGCTTCAACCGCGCGACCTTGGGCATCTACGAGATGGGCTCGGTGTTCAAGATCTTCACGGCCGCCATGGCGCTCGACGAAGGCATCGTCGAACTCAGCGACGGCTACGACGTCCGCAAGCCCATTCGGGTAGCCCGCTTCACGATCCGCGACTTCAAGCCCAAGAACCGGTGGCTCTCGGTCCCCGAGATCTTCATCTATTCGAGCAACATCGGCGCGGTGCACATGGCAATGGACGCCGGCACCCCGGTCCAACAGGCTTTTCTCGCACGTCTCGGCCTGACCCAGGCGGTGGCGATCGAGCTGCCGGAGGTTGGCCAGCCGATGCTCCCCTCGCCGTGGCGCGAGATCAACACCATGACCATCGCCTATGGACACGGCCTGGCGGTCAGCCCGCTGCAACTGACGCGCGCCGTCGCCGCGGTGGTCAACGGCGGCTTGCTGAAGCCGACCACTCTGCTGAAGGCCGATGCCGCGGAACCGCCCGCCGGCCAGCGCGTCATCGCGCAGGAAACTTCCCGCGAGATGTCCTGGCTGATGCGTCTGGTGGTCCAGTACGGCACCGGCCGCCAGGCGAACGCGCCGGGTTATCTGGTCGGCGGCAAGACCGGCACCGCGGACAAGCTGGTCGGCCGGCGCTACGTCGACGATGCGCGGATGGCCACCTTCGTCGGCGCCTTTCCCATGGACCAGCCGCGCTACGTGGTGCTGGTCATCGTCGACGAACCCAAGGGCATCGAGCGTACCCACGGCTACGCCACCGGCGGCTGGGTCGCGGCGCCCGTGGTGCGAAAGGTGGTCGAACGCATGGGCCCTCTGGTCGGCATCCGGCCGCATCCGGCCGCTGAGGTGGCTGGCATGGACCAATTGCTGATTCCGGCGAAGGCCGAAGGATTCGTACTTGCGGCTCATTGATTTAGCGGGGGAGGCAGAAGACGGAATGGCGGCGGTATCCTTGGCAGAAGCGGTCGAGGTGACGGGGCTTACGGCGGACAGCCGCAAGGTCGCGCCGGGCTTCCTGTTCGCCGCCCTGCCCGGCGGCCAGACCGACGGCCGCGATTTCATCGACGAAGCAGTGGACAAGGGCGCCGTGGCGGTGCTCGCGCCGGCGGGGACCGAGCTCAAGGACTACGGCCGGCCGATCGCGCTGGTCGAGGACGCCAACCCGCGCCGGCGGCTCGCCGTCCTGGCGGCGCGGTTCTTCGACGCCCAGCCCGAGCTGGTGGCCGCCGTCACCGGCACCAACGGCAAGACCTCGGTGGCGGACTTCACCCGCCAGATCTGGGATCGCGCCGCACTGCCCGCGGCGAGCCTGGGCACCCTGGGCCTGGTGCCGCCGCACGAGTGCGCGCCCTCCTCCCTCACCACGCCCGATCCGGTCGAGCTGCACCAATGCCTGGCGGCCCTCGCCGAGGACGGCATTCGCCGCCTGGTCATTGAGGCATCCAGCCACGGGCTCGACCAGTTCCGCCTGGACGGTGTGCGGATCGCCGCGGCGGCCTTTACCAACCTGTCGCGCGACCACCTCGACTATCACGGCGACATGCCGGCCTATTTCACGGCCAAGCGGCGCCTCTTCGCGGAGCTGGTGGAAAGCGGCGGCACCGCGGTGTTGAACGCCGACGATCCGGCCTTCCCCGACCTGGAGGAAGTGGCCTTGGCGCGCGGCCTGAGGGTGCTCAGTTACGGCCGGGCGGGCCGCAATCTGGTTTTGCGCGAGGTTGCGCCAACACCGAACGGCCTGTTCATCACCTTCGACCTCTGCGGCCAGCGCGAGCAAGCAGCGCTGCCGTTGGCCGGTACGTTCCAGGCCTACAACGTGCTCGCGGCCCTCGGGCTCGCCATCGCCACCGGCGCCGACCGGGAGGCCGCTGTGGCCGCGCTGGCCACGCTCGAAGGCGTGGCCGGCCGCATGGAGCGGATCGGCCGCACACCCTCCGGCGGCGAGATCTACGTCGACTACGCGCACACGCCCGACGCGCTGGCCACCGCGCTCAAGGCTCTGCGGCCACATGCGCAGGGCCGCCTCTGGGTGGTCTTCGGGTGCGGCGGTGACCGGGACCGGGGCAAGCGGCCCCAGATGGGTGCGATCGCCACCGAGCTGGCCGACCGGGCCATCGTTACCGACGACAACCCGCGCAGCGAGGACCCGGCCACGATCCGCGCCGAGATATTGGCAGCCGCTCCGGGGGGTCGTGAGATCGGCGACCGCCGCCAGGCGATCGACACGGCCATCGCCGAGCTGGCCGAGGGCGACGTGCTGGTGATCGCCGGAAAGGGCCACGAGCCCGGACAGATCGTGGGCGACCGCGTCCTGCCGTTCGACGACCGCGAGGTCGCGCGCGCCGCCCTTGGCGCCTTGGCGGAGGACCGGTCATGACGGAGCGCGCCCTGTGGACCGCCGCCGAGGCGGCGGCCGCCACGGACGGGAACACGCCCAAGGGCTGGTCCGCCAGCGGGGTGTCGATCGACAGCCGATCGCTCCGGCCCGGCGACCTGTTCGTCGCGCTCAAGGGCCCGAACTTCGACGGCCATGATTTCGTGGCGGCAGCCTTCGAGGCCGGCGCCGCCGCAGCGATGGTGAATGACGACCTTGAGGGCCCGCCGACCGGCAAACCGTTGCTGCGCGTCGACGACACGCTCAAGGCCCTGTGGGGTCTCGGCGCGGCGGCGCGCGCGCGCAGCCAGGCTCGCTTCATCGGCGTGACCGGCAGCGTCGGCAAGACCGGCACCAAGGAAGCCCTGCGCGCCTGCCTGTCGGCGTTGGCGCCTACCGCGGCCAACGAGGCCAGCCTCAACAACCACTGGGGCCTGCCCCTTTCACTCGCCCGCATGACGCGCGATGCGGCCTACGGCGTTTTCGAGCTGGGCATGAACCATCCGGGCGAGATCGCCCGGCTGTCGCGACTCGTCCAACCCGACGTCGCGGTCATCACCAACGTCGAACCGGCGCACATCGCGTTCTTTGATTCGGTCGCCGAGATCGCCGAGGCCAAAGCGGAAATCTTTGCCGGCATGTCGGACGACGGCATCGCCGTTCTGAACCGGGATCATGCGCTGTTCCACCTGCTGCGCGAACGCGCGGTGGCCGCCGGGCTGAACCGGATCATCGGCTTCGGCCGGCATCCCGAGGCGGACGTGCGGGCGCTGGCGCACAGCCACGACGAGACGGGAAGCGAGGTGCGCGCCGCGGTCCTCGGCCAGGAGATCGACTACCGCATTTCGATCCCGGGCCTGCACTGGGTCGTCAATTCTCTGGGCGCACTCGCCGCGGTCGCCGCGGTCGAGGGCGACGTAGCCCGTGTGGCCAACGAACTCGCCCGCCTGAAGCCGCTCAAGGGCCGGGGCGAGCGCTCCACCCAGACGCTGCCGGGCGGCACCTTCGAGTTGATCGACGACAGCTACAACGCCAATCCATCGTCGATGAAGGCGGCGATCCAGGTGCTCTCGGGCATCACCGTCGCGAAGGGCGCGCGGCGCGTCGCGGTGCTCGGCGACATGCTGGAACTGGGCGACGAGGCCGAGGCGCACCATGCGCGGCTGGCCCGGCCGCTGGAGCGCGCCGCCGTCGACCTGGTGTTCACCTGCGGCCCCGCCATGAACAGCCTGCACGAAGCTCTGCCGAAGGCCATGCGCGGCGGCCACACCCCCGACTCGCGCGGGCTCGCGCCACTGGTGGCGGGCTTCCTCGCGCCCGGCGACGCGGTGCTGGTCAAAGGGTCGCTCGGCAGCCGCATGAGCCTCGTCGTGGAGACGCTCAAGTCCATCGAGGCCGACCCGCCGCGCGCGGTCAACGGCGAGTAGGGGGCCTCGCATGCTGTTCAACCTGCTCACCCCCCTGGCCGACGACTACATCATCTTCAACCTGTTCCGCTATCTGACCTTCCGCAGCGGCGGCGCCGTGCTGACGGCGCTGGTCATCAGCTTCGTCGTCGGCCCGCGCATCATTCAATGGCTGAAGGCCAAGCAGGGCGCGGGACAGCCGATCCGCGACGACGGGCCGGAATCCCACGTGCGGACCAAGGCGGGCACGCCGACCATGGGCGGCTTCCTCATCCTCCTGGCGCTCTGCGTGTCGACCCTGCTGTGGGCGGATCTGACCAACGGCTTCGTGTGGGCGATCCTCTACATCACGATCGGCTTCGGCACGATCGGCTTTGCCGACGACATGTTGAAGCTCACCCGGCGCAGCTCCCACGGCCTGCCCAGCCGGTTCAAGCTGCTGGCCCAGATCGTGATCGGCACCTTTGCGGTCATCTGGCTCATCCAGTTGAGCCCGGAGGGCGTGGAAACCCGCCTTGCCATTCCCTTCCTGAAGAACGTCATGATCGACCTCGGCTGGTTCTTTGGGGTTTTCGGCGTGATGGTGCTGGTCGGCGCCTCGAACGCGGTCAATCTAACCGATGGACTGGATGGCCTCGCCATCGTGCCGGTCATGATCGCGGCGGGCTGCTTCGCGCTCATCGCCTATCTGGCCGGCAACGCGGTGTTCGCCAGCTACCTGCAAATCCACTACGTGGCCGGCACCGGCGAGCTGGCCGTCTTCTGCGGCGCACTTGTCGGCGCCAGCCTGGGCTTCCTGTGGTTCAACGCACCGCCGGCCATGGTCTTCATGGGCGACACCGGGTCGCTGTCGGTGGGCGGCGCGTTGGGCGGCATTTCGATCGTCACCAAGCACGAGCTGGTGCTCGCCATCATCGGCGGCCTGTTCGTCCTCGAAGCCGTGTCCGTCATCGTCCAGGTGGTTTCCTTCAAGCTCACCGGCCGGCGCGTGTTCCGTATGGCGCCGCTGCACCATCACTTCGAAAAGAAGGGTTGGGCTGAGCCGACCATCGTGATCCGCTTCTGGATCATCGCCTCGATCCTTGCCCTCGTGGGCTTGGCAACCCTGAAACTGCGGTAAGGCGGCGGCGGTGATCGATCTCTTCTTCTTCAGTGGCCTGCCTGTTGCCGTTCTCGGGCTCGGCACGTCCGGATTGGCCGCCGCCAAGGCGTTGCAGGCGAGCGGCGCCGATGTCTGGGCGTGGGACGACAACGAAGACAGCCGCGCGGCCGCGGCGGCCGAGGACGTGCCGCTGGTCGATCTCGCCCAGTGCAACTGGCGGGAGCTGACGACCCTGGTCATCTCTCCCGGCATCCCGCACACCCACCCCGAACCCCATCCCGTGGCCGCGCTGGCCCGCCAGCACGGTTGCGAGATCATCGGCGACATCGAACTGCTGGCCCGCGCCATGCGCAATGCCTCCTATCTGGGCGTCACCGGCACCAATGGGAAGTCCACGACCACCGCGCTCATCGGCCACGTGCTGGAGGCGGCGGGCCGTAACGTGGAGGTGGGCGGCAATCTGGGCACGCCGGCGCTGGCGCTGCAGCCGCTCGACAGCGGCGGTTTCTACGTCCTGGAGATGTCGAGCTATCAGCTGGAGCTGACGGTGTCGATCACCTTCGACGTGGCCGTGCTGCTGAACATCACGCCCGACCACCTCGACCGCCACGGCGGCCTTGAAGGCTACACCGACGCCAAGCGGCTCATCTTTCAACGACAGACCAAGCCGCGCACCGCCGTCATCGGCGTGGACGACGAGACCTGCCAGGGGCTTTGGAACGACCTCGACGCGGCCGGCGAGCAGATCGTGGTGCCGATTTCCGGCGGCGAACGCGCCCACGGCGGCGTCTTCGCCCGCGAAGGGGTGCTCTACGACGACACCGAAGGCAGCGCGGACCCCGTGCTCGACCTGCGCGAGGTGGCCAGCCTGCCCGGCGTGCACAATTGGCAGAACGCGGCGGCTGCCTATGCCGCCAGCCGGGCCGTCGGCGTCGATCCGCCGGTGATCGCCGCCTGCATGCGCAGCTATCCGGGCCTGCCGCACCGCCAGGAGCTGGTCGCGCTGATCGACGGCGTGGCCTACGTGAACGATTCCAAGGCGACCAATGCCGACGCCGCGGCCAAGGCGCTGGCCTGCTACGACCCGATCTACTGGATCGTCGGCGGCCGCGCCAAGGAAGGCGGTCTGGCGGGCCTGGAGTCCTTTTCCCCGCGCATCGCCCACGCCTTCCCGATCGGCGAGGCTGAGGATGCCTTCGCCGCGGCGCTGGAAGGCCGGGTTCCCGTGACGCGGTGCGGCGACCTGGCGACCGCCGTCGGCGTGGCCCGTGCCCAAGCGCGCGAAGATGGACGGCCGGGTGCCGTGGTGCTGCTGTCGCCAGCGGCGGCCTCGTTCGACCAGTTCGAAGACTTCGAGGCCCGCGGCGAGGCCTTCCGCAACCTCGTGGCGGCCCTGCCCGGCGAACGCGACGAGGACAGCCTGCCCGGCGTGCCGCGGCCCGGAGGGCGCTTGCAATGACCGGCATCGCCCGCACCGATACCAGCCTGCTCGGCCAGTGGTGGTGGACCGTGGACCGCTGGACCCTGGCCGCCGTGGCCGCGCTCATGGGTTTCGGCGTGATCCTCATCCTGGCCGCCACCCCGCCGGTCGCCGAGCGCATCGGGCTCGGTTCCTTTCACCTGGCTCAACGGCACCTGGCGCTCCTGCCCCTGGCGCTGCTGGTGCTGTTCCTGGTCTCGCTCTTGACCCCGCGCTGGGTGCGCCGGGTGGCGGTGATCGGCTTCGCGGCCGCGCTGCTGTTGTGTGCGCTGACGCTTTGGATCGGCCCCGAAATCAAAGGGGCCACGCGCTGGATCTCCGTGGCCGGGGTTTCGCTGCAGCCCTCGGAATTCGTCAAACCCACCTTCGCCGTGGTGGTGGCCTGGATGTTCGCGCTGTCCAAGAAGGATCCGTCGTTTGAGGGCGCGTGGATCGCCGCCGGGCTGTGGCTCCTGGTGGTCACACTGCTGATGCTGCAGCCGGACGTCGGCCAGGCCTTCATCGTTACCGCGATCTGGAGCGTTCAGTTCTTCCTCGCTGGTCTTCCGGTCGTCTGGGTCGGCCTTCTGGCGGTGGCGGCCTTCGCCGGCCTGGCCGCCAGCTACTACGCCCTGCCGCACGTCGCCCAACGGATCGACAGCTTCCTCGACCCCGCCACCGGCGATCAGTATCAGATCGAGCGCTCCATTGAGGCCTTCATGAACGGCGGCCTGTTCGGCCGCGGACCCGGCGAAGGCACGGTCAAGGCCTACCTCCCGGACGCCCATTCGGACTTCATCTTCGCCGTGGCCGGCGAGGAGCTGGGCCTGGTCGCCTGCCTCATCATGGTCGCGCTGTTCGCCTTCGTGGTGTTGCGCGGCTTCAGCCGCGCCTTCCACCGCGACAGCCTGTTCGTCCTTCTGGCGACCACCGGCCTGCTCACCCAGTTCGGCCTCCAAACCATCATCAACATGGCGTCCACCCTGCACCTCATGCCGACCAAAGGCATGACGCTGCCGCTCATCAGCTACGGCGGCTCCTCCCTGATCGCCCTGTCGCTCTCGCTCGGAATGATCCTGGCGCTGACCCGCCGCCGTATCGGCATCGGAGACGAGCCATGAGCGGGCCTCCCGTGCGCAAGGTCATCCTGGCGGCCGGCGGCACTGGCGGTCACATGTTCCCGGCCGAGGCGCTGGCCGGCGAATTGCGCGCCCGGGGCGTTGCGGTAGCGCTCGTCACCGACCGCCGCGGCGGCGGTTTCGGCGGCGATCTGGCACAGGTCGAAACCCATCTCATCAGCGCCGGCGGCATTGCCGGCGGCAATCCGCTCAAACGCGTCCGCGGGCTGGGCATGCTGGCCCTGGGTTGGCTGCAGGCGCGGCGGCTGGTCGCCGCCTCGAACGCGGATGCCGCCGTCGGCTTCGGCGGCTATGCCTCGGTGCCGACCGTCCTGGCCGCGTCCCGGGCGGGCTTGCGGGTTGTCCTGCACGAACAGAACGCGGTGGCCGGACGCGCAAACCGTATGCTGGCCGGGCGCGCCGACGCGATCGCCACCGGCTTCGCGCAGGTGCGGGGTTTGGCGGATGCCGATCTCGCAAAGACGAAGATGACCGGCAACCCGGTGCGCGCTGAGATCGGCGAGATTGCCCGCTATCCCTACCCGGTGCCGGGAAACGGCGACGCGATCAACCTGCTGGTGGTCGGGGGCAGCCTGGGCGCCCAGGTCTTCAACAGCGTGGTCCCGGCCGCCGTCCAACGGCTGCCGGAGGACCTGCGAGCCCGACTGCGGGTCACCCAGCAGGTGCCCGGCGAAGAGCTCGACCTGGTCCGCCAAGCCTATCAGGCCTGCAACGTCAGGGCGGTGCTCGCCGGCTTTTTCGACGACCTGCCGCAACGCCTCGCCGAGGCGCATCTGGTGATCAGCCGGGCCGGCGCCTCCACCGTGGCCGAATTGATGAGCGCCGGTCGCCCCGCGGTCCTGGTCCCCTACCCGCACGGGGTCGACGACCATCAGACGGCGAACGCCCAGGCGCTGGCCGACGCCGGTGGCGGCTGGCTCATGCCGCAAGCGGCGCTCACGCCCGATGCCTTGGCCGCGCGGCTCGAATCGCTGCTCACGGCAGCGGCCCTGCTGGCCCAGGCGGCCGTCTGCGCCGCCGCCCTGGCCCCACGCAACGCCGCCGGGCGGCTGGCGGACTTGGTTTGCGGGGCAGCCAACGAAAACGGCGGCGATGCCGACCCGCGCGATCTTCCCGAGCAGGATTCCAGGGAGGCCGCGGCATGATGGTACTGCCGTTCGACATCGGGACCCTGCACTTCATCGGGATCGGCGGCATCGGCATGTCCGGCATCGCCGAGATTCTGCACAACCTGGGCTACCGGGTGCGGGGCAGCGACGTCGCCGAGAACGCCAATGTTCAACGGCTGCGCCAAATGGGCATCGAAGTCGCCATCGGCCAGCGGGCGGAAAACCTGGGCGACGCCCAGGTCGCGGTGGTGTCCTCCGCCATCAAAGAGAACAACCCGGAGCTGGTGGCCGCGCGCGACGGATTCATCCCCGTGGTCCGGCGCGCCGAGATGCTGGGCGAGCTGATGCGGCTCAAGTGGTCGGTGGCCGTAGGCGGCACCCATGGAAAAACGACGACCACCTCGTTGATCGCCGCCGTGCTGGACGCCGCCGACTACGACCCCACCGTGATCAACGGCGGCATCATCAACGCCTACGGCACCAATGCCCGGCTCGGCGACGGCGACTGGATGGTGGTCGAGGCCGACGAGAGCGACGGCAGCTTCGTCAAGCTGCCCGCCACCGTCGCCGTGGTCACCAACATCGACCCGGAGCACATGGATTTCTATGGCTCCGAGGAGGTCTTGCACGACGCCTTCGAGGTCTTCGTCGAGAACATCCCGTTCTATGGCTTCGCGGTTCTGTGCATCGACCATCCCGCCGTTCAGGGCCTGATCGGCCGCATCGAAGACCGCCGCATCGTCACCTATGGCTTCAGTCCCCAGGCCGACGTCCGCGGGCTCGAGGTCACCGTGGGCGAGCATAAGACCACCTTCGACGTGGCGATCGCCGGGCACCCGGCGGGCGAAGAACGGATGCTCGCCGGCCTGGAGCTGCCGATGGTGGGGCGGCACAACGTGCAGAACGCCCTGGCCGCCGCGGCCGTAGCCAACGAGATGGGCATCCCGGACGACGTGCTGCGCAAGGGCCTGGCCGCGTTCGGCGGGGTGAAGCGGCGCTTCACCCACACCGGCGAGGCCGGCGGCATCACCATCATCGACGACTACGCGCATCATCCGGTGGAGATCGCGGCGGCCCTGGAGGCCGCCCGGCAGTCGACCGAGGGCCAGGTCATCGCCGTCATGCAGCCGCACCGCTACACCCGGCTGTCCACGCTGTTCGAAGACTTCTGCACCTGCTTCAACGACGCCGATCACGTGATCGTCGCCGATGTCTACCCGGCCGGTGAAACGCCCATCGAAGGGGCCGACCGCGATGGCCTGGTCGCGGGTCTCAGGGCGCGCGGCCATCGCCAGGTGACGGCGCTCACCGATCCGTCCGCCCTGCCCGGGCTGATCGCGGACCTGGGCACCGCGGGTGATCTGGTGGTCTGCCTGGGCGCCGGCAACATCACGGCCTGGGCCAACGCCCTGCCCGGCGATCTGGAGAGCCACTTGGCCGCCCGCGGGCCGAAGAGCGCGGGAGCGGGATTATGATGGCCGCGCAGCAGACCATAACGCCCCGCCTGCTCGACCGGCTGCCTGCCGTCCGGGGCCGCCTCACCGAATCGGCGCGGCTCAGCGGCATCACCTGGTTCCGCGTCGGTGGACCCGCCGAGGTCATGTTCCGCCCCGCCGACCGTGATGATCTGTTGGCCTTCCTCGCGGCCAAACCCGACGACGTGCCGGTCACCGCCATCGGGGTCGCCTCGAATCTCCTGGTGCGCGACGGCGGCGTGCCGGGCGTGGTGATCCGGCTGGGGCGCGATTTCGCCGCCATCGAGCCCGACGGCAACGACCTGGTGTGTGGCGCGGCAGCCATCGACGTCAACGTCGCGCGCGCCGCGCGCAACGCCGGCATCGGCGGCCTGGAGTTCCTGTCCGGCGTGCCGGGGACTATCGGCGGCGGCCTGCGCATGAACGCCGGCGCCTACGGCAAGGAGTTCAAGGACGTTCTCGTCTGGGCCGAAGCGGCCGATAGCGCCGGCCGCGTCGAGCGCATTGGCACCACGGACATGGGCTTCGCCTACCGCCGGTCGGGTGTCCCCGACGACTGGATCTTCCTTGCCGCCCGCCTGGCCGGCCATGCCGAGGACCCGGACGCCATCCAGGCCCGCATGAGCGACATACAGGAGGCCCGCAGCGGCAGCCAGCCGATCAAGTCGCGCACCGGCGGCTCCACCTTCAAGAACCCACCGGCCGAGGAAAGCGGCGGCAGGAAGGCCTGGGAGCTGATCGAGGCCGCCGGCTGCCGTGGACTCCAATTGGGCGGCGCCCAGGTCTCCGAACAACACTGCAACTTCCTGATCAACACGGGAGAGGCCACCGCCGCCGACCTGGAGGATCTAGGCGAAGAGGTCCGCCGCCGGGTTGAGGCCGCCACCGGCGTGCGGCTGGAATGGGAGATCCGCCGGATCGGCGTGGGCGGAACAACCGACGCCCCGGCGGCGCCGGGAGGTGCCGCATGAGCGGGCCTGTCACGGTTCTCATGGGCGGCTCCTCGGCCGAGCGCGAGGTCTCTCTGGTGACCGGCGCGGCCTGCGCGAAGGGCTTGCGCGAGGCGGGCTACGACGTGGTGGAGATCGACGTGGGCCGCGACGTGGCGGCCTTGGTGGCGGCGCTGAGCCCGGCACCCGAGGCGGTCTTCAACGCCCTGCACGGGCGCTGGGGCGAGGACGGCTGCATTCAGGGCATTCTCGAGCTGTTGCAGATTCCCTACACCCACTCGGGCTTGCTGGCCTCCGCACTGGCCATGAACAAGCCGGTGGCCAAGCGGCTCTTCGAAGTGGCGGGGCTCAAATGCCCCGAGGGCTGGGTGGTCGATCGCGACACCCTCATGGCCGGCGACGTCCTGCCGCGACCCTATGTCGTCAAGCCCACCAACGAGGGCTCCAGCGTCGGCGTGCGCATCCTGAAGGAAGGCACCAACGAACCGCCGATCGACCCGTCTCAATGGCCGACCGGAACAGAGCTCATGGTCGAGCGCTACGTGCCCGGGCGCGAGTTGACGGTAGCCGTCATGGGCGATCGCCCCCTGGCCGTGACCGAGGTGCGGCCGCGCCAGGGCTTCTACGACTACGAGGCCAAATACACCGAGGGGCGCGCCAACCACGTGATTCCCGCCCAGGTCCCCACCGAGGTCTACGACCGGGCGATGGACATGGCGCTGAGCGCCCATCGGACGTTGGGTTGCCGCGGGGTCAGCCGCGCCGATTTTCGCTACGACGATGGCGCCGGATCGCCGGGCGACCTCTATCTGCTCGAGATCAACACCCAGCCCGGCATGACCCCGCTCAGCCTGGTTCCCGAGCAGGCGGCCTATCTCGACATCGGGTTCGCCGAGCTCTGCGCGTGGATGGTGGAGAACGCAGCATGCGACGGCTGACCTCGCAAGACCGGCCCTGCCCGCCGCCCGCCCGTGCGCCACGAAAGCGCACCGCGGGCCGCCGCGCGCCGCCCAAGAAGCTGCGGCGACCCTGGTCACGCGCCGAGCGGAGGCTGGTTATCAATGGCAGCGCGGGACTGGCCGGCGTTCTGGTCCTCGGCGGCTTGGTCTGGCTTCTGAGCAGCGGCTGGGCCGGGCGCCAGGCCGCCAATCTGGCGACCGGTTTCTACCGCATGACCGCCAGCCAGGGCCTGTCCGTCGAGGAGATCCTCGTGGAGGGCCGCGGGCGCACCGGACCCGGCAGCCTGCGATCGGCGCTCGGCCTGCAAAGGGGCGATGCGATCCTGGCCTTCGATCCTCAGGCGGCGAAGGCGCGCCTTGAGGCCCTGCCGTGGGTGCGGCAGGCCGCGATCGAGCGGCGCCTGCCGTCGCTCATCTACCTGCGCCTTGAGGAGCGCCGCCCGATGGCGCTGTGGCAACTGGACGGCCGTCTGACGGTGATCGACGAGACGGGCGAGATCATCGCCGGCGCGCGTCCCGAGGACTTCGCCCGGCTGACCCTGGTGGTCGGCCCCGATGCCCCCGAGCACACCGCCAAACTGGTGCGGCTTCTGGACAGCGCGCCAGAGCTGAAGCGCCGCGTATCGGCGGCCATCCGGGTCAGCGGCCGGCGCTGGAATCTGCGGCTGGATGGCGGCATCGACGTGCGCCTGCCGGAGCACAACCCCGAGGGCGCCTGGGCGCAGCTGGTCCGCATCGAACGCCAGCACGGCGTGCTGCAGCGCGATGTGGCGACCATCGACCTGCGACTGCCGGGCCGCCTGGTCGTGCGCACCATGCCAGAGGCCGCCCGCCAACCCGCCGGCACCGACGGCAAGAACACATGACCGGCCGCCCCACAAGGATTGCGGAGATCAGAGACCCACGCCGATGAGAAAGAGCCTCGCCCGATCCCGCGACAACCGCATTGCCGTCCTCGACGTGGGCAGCAGCAAGATTTGCTGCTTTGTCGCCGATATCGAGAGCGGCGACGATCCGAAGGTCATCGGCATCGGCCATCAGGCGAGCCGGGGTGTCAAGAGCGGCACAGTGGTCGACATGGAGGCCACGCAAAACGCGATCCTCAGCACCGTGCACGCCGCCGAGCAGATGGCCGGCGAGGCGATCGACCGCGTCCTGGTCAACCTTTCCGGCGGCTTTCCGGTCTCCTTCTCGATGGCGATCGAGGTTTCGATCGCCGGCCACGAAGTGGGCGACGCCGACCTGCGCCGGGCCATCACGCACGGTTTTCAGTCAGACAGCGTGACCGGCGAAACCGCGCGTGGCCGGCAGCTCATTCACTCGATCCCGATCAGCTACACGATCGACGGCAGTTCCGGAATCCGCGATCCGCGCGGCATGTACGGCGATCTCCTCGGGGTCAACATGCACCTGGTGACGGCCGGCAACGGCCCGGTCCGGAACCTCAGCACCTGCGTTCAGCGCTGTCACCTGGATGTGGCCGGTTTCGTGGTCTCGCCCTACGCCTCGGGCCTGGCGACGTTGGCGCCCGACGAGATGAGCCTGGGCGCGACATTGATCGACATGGGCGGCGGCACAACCACGATCGCGGTGTTCCTGGGCGGCAACGTCATCTTCACGGACGTCCTGCCGATCGGCGGCGAGCACGTCACCAACGACATCGCCCGCGGCCTGTCGACTCCGATCGCCGACGCCGAGCGCATGAAAACCCTGTTCGGCCACGCCATGGCCGTGGCGGCCGACGACCGCGAATACATCGACGTGCCGCAGGTCGGCGAGGAAAACGACGGCACCCCGCAGCAGGTTTCCCGTTCACTGCTGGTCGGAATCATCCAGCCCCGCAGCGAAGAGATCTTCGAGCTGGTCCGATCGCGGCTCGAAGCCAGCGGTTTCGACAAGGTGGCGGGCCGGCGGGTGGTTCTGACCGGCGGCGCCAGCCAGCTGCCGGGCCTGCGCGATCTCGCCGCCTTGATTCTGGACAAGCAGGTCCGCGTCGGCCGCCCCGTGCGCCTTCGCGGCCTCGCCGAATCGACCGCCGGGCCCGCCTATGCCACCTGCGCGGGCCTGATCAGCTACGCGATCACGGACGACAACGATTTTGAGGGTCCTTTGATGGAGGAAGCCCGCATCAAGCCAACGGAGCCGAACGGCCTGGTCGGCCGTCTCGGAGGCTGGTTCCGTGAGCACTTTTGACTTGATCGACCCGGATGTCCCGACCGTCTCGGGACAACGACCCGGCCCGACCAGCGGTGAGGGCCTTTGCTGAGCCTTAGGAGGCGACCATGACCTTGAACCTCGTTATTCCCACTTCGGAGCACCAACTGACCCCGAAGATCACCGTCATCGGCGTCGGCGGCGCCGGCGGCAACGCCGTGAACAACATGATCCAGTCGAATCTGGAGGGCGTCAATTTTCTGGTCGCCAACACGGATGCCCAGGCACTGTCGCAGTCACTCTGCGAACACACGATTCAGATCGGCCGTCAGATCACCCAAGGCCTGGGCGCAGGCTCGCAGCCGGATGTCGGCCGGGCCGCCGCCGAGGAGGCGCTCGATGAAATGCTTGCCGCCCTGGAAGGCGTCAACATGGTCTTCATCGCCGCGGGCATGGGCGGCGGCACGGGCACCGGCGCCGCGCCGGTTATCGCCCGCGCCACCCGCGAGGCCGGCATCCTGACGGTCGGCGTCACCACCAAACCGTTCCAGTTCGAAGGTATTCACCGCATGAAGATCGCAGAGACCGGGCTCAGCGACCTTCAACAGTACGTCGATACCCTGATCATCATTCCGAACCAGAACCTGTTCCGGGTGGCGAACGAGAAGACCACCTTCGCCGATGCCTTCAAGATGGCCGACGACGTGCTGCACGCCGGCGTGCGCGGGGTCACGGACCTGATCGTGATGCCCGGGTTGATCAATCTGGACTTCGCCGATATTCGCGCCGTGATGGGCGAGATGGGCAAGGCCATGATGGGTACCGGCGAATCCGACGGTGAGAACCGGGCGATCGAGGCCGCCGAGGCCGCGATCTCGAACCCGCTGCTCGACGAGATCTCCATGAAGGGCGCCCGGGGCGTACTCATCAACATCACCGGCGGCGACGACCTGACCCTGTTCGAAGTCGACGAAGCGGCCAACCGCATCCGCGACGAGGTCGATCCCGATGCCAACATCATTTTCGGATCCACCTTCGAGCAGGCCATGAGCGGCCAAATGCGGGTCTCGGTCGTGGCCACAGGCATCGAGGCCGAAGAATACGCCCAGCCGCACCCGGTGTCGTTGAGCCTGGTTGCCGAGCAAAGCCGCCCGCTGCCCGCCGAAGCGCCGGACGACCAGCCGGAAGAAACCATCGCAGAGGCCGCGGAACCGGAAGAGGCGAGCGAGGCGGGGTTCGAGGACGTCTCCGAATCCGCCGAGGCCGAAATCATGCCCGAGCCGGCAACGGCCATGCAGGCAACCCCGGACATCGAGGGCGACGAAGACAGCGATGACAGCTTCTTCGCGCCGCCACCCGCGGTATCCGATCCGACCGCCGACGCGGAGCATGCCGCGGAAGCCGCGGCGGCGGATCCCTTCGCCGAGGCGGAGATTGCCAACAGTGGCCAGCGGCATCTTCCGGGGCATGAACAGCCTGACGCATCGCCGTCGCGCCGCAGGGCGCAGGGCCTTCTCGCCAAGGTGACGGGCGCGGCCCGTGCGTTCCACGAGGCCACGCAGACTGCCGGCCAGTCGATACAAGCGCATGAAGCCCCTGGACGCGACGCTCTCGGCTCGGCCGGGGCGCACCCCAGCCGCACGACTCCGGGCCGCACTGCCGAACCGGAACACGGCGCGGCGGCGGCAACGGCCGAGGCTCAAACGGCCAAACCCGAGTCGCGTGCAGCGCCCGAGTCGGCCGCCAAGGCCAGCCAACCGCGCCTCACCGGCCTCGATCCGGCCGAGCGCCTCGGCGTCAGTCCCAGCGATGAGGATCTTCTGGATATCCCAGCGTTTCTGCGGCGTCAGGCCAACTGAACGAGGCGCCACCGAGTGGACAATGCAGCCGGGCAAGAGACCGCGAGAAGGAGACGGAACACGCTGCCACAAACATTGACTTGTGCGTACCGGAGCAGATCTCTACCTTTGTGTCCTGGTGGCTTCATGGCCGATTCGCCGGCCCATTGCTGCGGCGATGAAAGCCAAGGTGGCCTGACCCCAAGGCGCAACCACACGACTGGGCCGGGGGCATGCGCGAAATCCAGAGCGGAACCGGCGGCGGTTCGTCCCTAGATCATGGGGCGGGTCAAGAGATCGTGCTTCAGCACACGCTGAAGCACGCGATCCGTTGTTGCGGAATCGGCATGCACAGCGGCCGCAAGGTCGCTATGACCTTGCGCCCGGCGGCGGTGGATAGTGGCATCGTCTTTCACCGCAGCGACCTGGGCGGCGATGCCACGCTGGCGGCGTCATGGGACTGCGCCGTCGAGACGCCGTTGTGCACCAATCTGCAAAATGACAAGGGCGTGACGGTGGCCACCGTCGAACACCTCATGTCGGCCCTTTACGGCTGCGGCATCGATAATGCGGTGATCGAAATAGACGGGCCGGAGGTTCCGGCAATGGACGGCAGTGCGGCGCCGTTCGTCTTCCTGCTCGAATGCGCGGGCACGGTTTCGCAGGACGCGCCCCGGCGGGCGCTCAAAATCTTGCGGCGGATTGCCGTCCGGGACGCGGAGCAGCAGGCATCCCTGTCCCCGGGACACGGGCTGACGATCCACTTCGAGATCGACTTCGAAAGCCCGGCCATCGGCCATCAAGATTGGTTCGTCGCAATGGAAGCCGGCGCGTACAAGCGCGAGGTCGCCCGCGCCCGGACCTTTGGTTTCTTGAGCGAGGTGGAGGCATTGCGCGCCCGCGGTCTGGCACTCGGCGGCTCGCTGGAGAACGCCGTGATCATCGACGGCGACCAGGTGGTGAACGAGGGCGGCTTGCGTTTCCACAACGAATTCGTCCGCCACAAAGTCCTCGACATGATTGGCGACCTCTATTTAGCCGGTGGCCCCGTCCTTGGCCACGCCAGTTCGCTTCGCGGCGGACATTCGCTGACCGTCCGGTTGCTCAAGCAGCTTTTCGCCGAACCGGACGCGTGGACCTGGACGACTGCGACCGAGGCCGAATTGAGCGGCGTGCCGCCGCTTGCGGAACCAGCCATGCCGCCGGTGGCCGCGGCCCGCGCCTGATAACTCCAACCGATTTGCGGGGCCTTCAGAAACAGCCGGATTCGGCCCGGCCGCTCGCTTGTGGGCGGCGGCGCGAGCACCTATAGTCTGCCACCTGCGAGACACTTCGATCGATGGATAGAAACCAGAAATCGCTACTCCGATGCGTGGTGCCAATCGTTCTTCCCCGGCCGGCCGCGTGATTCGTCGATGGCTGGCCTCGGTGACCGTCGTCCTGGCTTTGGCGGCCTGCGGCGGCAATGACGAGCCGGTTTATATCGAGCGCCCGGTCGAGGACCTTTACAACACCGCCATGAATCAACTCGCGGCAGAGGACTATCCCGAGGCGGCGCGCTTGTTCGACGAGGTGGAGCGTCAGCATCCCTATTCGGCCTGGGCCGCCAAGGCACAATTGATGGCCGCGTTCGCCCATTACCAAGACAGCAAGTACGACGAGACCGTGATCACCCTAGACCGTTTCATCGACCTTCACCCCGGCCACAAGGACATCGCCTACGCCTACTACCTGAGGGGCATCAGCTACTACGAACAGATTTCGGATGTCGCGCGCGACCAAAAGATGACGCGATTGGCTCTGGAAAACCTCGGGGCAATTGTCCAACGCTTCCCGGAGAGCAAGTACGCCCGCGACGCCGCCTTCAAAATGGACCTGACCCGCGATCATCTGGCGGGCAAGCACATGACGATTGGCCGCTATTATCAGCGGCAGGGGGAATTTCTCGCGGCGATCAACCGCTTTCGCCTCGTGATCAAGGACCACCAGACCACCACGCACGCCCCGGAAGCGCTGCACCGCCTGGTGGAATGCTATATGGCGATCGGCGTGACCAACGAGGCGCAAGCCACCGCCGCGGTGCTCGGCTACAACTACCCTGGCACCGAGTGGTACGCCGACAGCTATGCCCTGCTGACCGGGATCGACGTGATGCCCGAGGAACAAGAGGGCAGCTGGATCTCGCGCACCTGGAACGCGGTTTTCTGAGGCCGGCATGCTGCGCAGCCTGTCGATCCGGAATCTGATCCTGATCGATCGCCTGGATCTGACGTTCGATCAGGGCCTGTGCGTCCTGACCGGGGAGACGGGCGCCGGCAAGTCAATCCTGCTGGAGGCGCTCGGCTTGGCGCTAGGCGCCCGTGCCGAAGGCCGCCTGCTGCAACCCGGCGCCGCCCAGGCCTCGGTCACCGCCGCTTTCCAGGTGGCCGGGGACCATCCGGTGCTGGAGATCTTGAGCGAGCACGGTCTCGACGCCGCCGAGGGCGGGTTGATCCTGCGCCGCACGATCGGCACGGACGGGCGCAGCCGCGCCTTCGTCAACGACCAGCCGACCAGCGTCGGGCTGTTGCGGACGCTGGGCGCCGCGGTGTTGGAGATCCAGGGCCAGTTCGAGCAACACGGGCTGCTCGACGGCGCGCGCCACCGCCTGCTGCTCGACGCCTTTGGCGGACTGTCGGGCGGGGCGGCCGAGACCGCGCACCGATGGCAGGACTGGCGCGTCGCCGCGCAGGCCTGCGCCGAGGCCGAGCGCGATTTGGCCGCGACCCGCTCCGAGGAGACGCATCTGCGGCACGCCGTGGACGAGCTGGAGGCCCTCGACCCGCAACCCGGTGAGGCAGTGGCCCTGACCGAGCAGCGCACCCGCCTGATGCATCGCGAACAGCTGGTCGAGGCCATGAACGCCGCCGTGACCGCGCTGGCGGGTGGCAGCGGCGTCGCAGGTGCGGATCAGGAGGTGAGCGCCGCCCGGCACCATCTGGAGCGCGCCGCAGAACGGGCGGGCGGCGGGCTCGACCCGGTGATCGCGGCGCTCGACCGGGCCGCCGCAGACCTCGCGGACGCGGTGGCGGGGCTGGAGTCCTTTTCCGCGGATCTCGACCTCGAAGCCGGGGAATTGGCACGCATCGAGGACCGTTATTTCGCGTTCAGGGATCTGGCTCGCAAGCACGGTATCGAAGACGATCGGCTGCCCGAGTTGCGCGCGCAGTTGCGCGCGCGCCTGGGCGGTCTCGAAAGCGGCAACGAGCACCTGGCCGACCTGCAGGGCGCGCGTGAGGTTGCCCGGCAGGCCTATGTCGCGGCCGCGCAGGCCCTCAGCGCCGCGCGCGCCGAGGCCGCCACGGGGCTCGACCGTGCGGTGAACGCCGAGCTGCCGCCCCTGAAGCTCGAAAAGGCCCGCTTTTCAACCCGGGTCGAGGCCCTGGAGGAAGAGCACGGCTGGGGCCCGGACGGGTTGGACCGGGTCACCTTCGAGGCGGCCACAAATCCCGGCCTGCCGCCGGGGCCGATCGGCCGCATCGCCTCCGGCGGAGAACTCGCCCGTTGCCTGCTCGCCATCAAGGTCGTGCTGGCCGGCCTCGGAGCGCCGGTGACCCTGGTGTTCGACGAGGTCGACAGCGGCATCGGCGGCGCGGCGGCACACGCCGTGGGCAAGCGGCTGGAACGCCTGGCAGCCGAGCGGCAGGTCCTCGTGGTCACACACAGCCCACAGGTCGCCGCCCGCGCCACCCATCACTGGCGGGTGATCAAAGAATCGCAGGCGGACCGGGTGGCCACCACCGTCGTCCAGCTCGACGCCGGCACCCGCCGCGAGGAGATCGCGCGCATGATCTCAGGCGCCGAGATCACCGAGGAGGCGCGCGCCGCCGCCGGCCGCCTCATGGGAGCGGCCTGACGGTGCCCGGTCGCGCACGAGACCTGCCCGCCGACGGCCTGAGCCGTGCGCAAGCGGCCGAGGAGCTGGAGCGCCTGGCTGCCGAGATCGCCCATCACGACCGGCTTTATCACCAGCAGGACGCACCCGAAGTCTCCGACGCGGATTACGACACCCTGCGCCGGCGTAACGAGGCGATCGAGGCGCGGTTTCCCGACCTCGTACGCGCCGATAGTCCCTCTCGACGGGTCGGTGCGGCCCCGGCCGGCGGCTTCGCGAAGGTACGCCACAGGGCGCCGATGCTGTCGCTATCGAACGCCTTCGACGCCGAGGATATCGCCGAGTTCTTCGCCCGCGTCCGCCGTTTCCTGAACCTCGGCGAGGCGCCGGTAGAGCTGGTCGCCGAACCGAAGATCGACGGCCTGTCCATCTCGCTGCGCTACGAGCGGGGGCGCTTCGTTCAAGGCGCCACCCGCGGCGACGGCACCGAAGGCGAGGACGTCACCGCAAACCTGCGCACCCTCGGCGACCTGCCGCAGGCGATCGGCGACGGCGCACCCGACGTGCTGGAGGTGCGCGGCGAGGTCTATATCGCCCGTGACGACTTCCTGAATCTGAACCGGGTTCAGGAGGCCGCTGGCGCGAAGGTCTTCGCCAATCCCCGCAACGCCGCCGCCGGCAGCCTGCGCCAGATCGACACCCAGGTGACCGCCGGCCGGCCGCTGGCGCTGTTCGCCTATGCCTTGGGCGAGGTGAGCGAGGCGGTCGCCGAGACCCACTGGGGTTTCCTGGAACGGCTGCGCGGCTGGGGCTTTCCCACCAATCCCCTGGCCCAGGTCTGCAGCGGCGTCGACGAAGTGCTGGCGTTCTACGACGACGTTCTGGCCAGGCGCGCCGACCTGCCCTACGACATCGACGGCATCGTCTACAAGGTCAGCCGCTTCGACTGGCAGGAACGCCTCGGGTTCGTCAGCCGGGCGCCGCGCTGGGCCATCGCCCACAAGTTTCCCGCCGAGCAGGCCGAAACGCGGCTCGCCCGCATCTCCATTCAGGTCGGCCGGACGGGGGCGCTGACGCCCGTAGCGGAGCTGGAGCCCGTCACGGTCGGCGGCGTGGTGGTCAGCCGAGCCACCCTGCACAACGAGGACGAGATCGCCCGCAAGGACATCCGCGAAGGCGACCGGGTGGTCGTCCAGCGGGCCGGCGATGTCATACCCCAGGTGGTCGCGGTGGTCGCCGAGAAAGGCCGCAGGCGTAAGCCGCGCTATGACTTTCCAGAGATCTGCCCGGTGTGCGAGAGCACCGCCACTCGCGAGCCGGGCGAGGCCGTGCGGCGCTGCACCGGCGGGCTCATCTGCCCGGCGCAATCGGTCGAGCGCCTGCGCCACTTCGTCTCGCGCAACGCCTTCGACATCGACGGATTGGGCGACAAGCACATCCGCGCCTTTTTCGAGGACGGGCTCATTGAAAGCCCCGCCGATCTTTTCACGCTGGCCGCACGCGACGATGACGCCGAAACGCCGCTGCGGGAACGCGAGGGCTGGGGTCCGACCTCGGCAGCCAAGCTGTTCGACGCGATCGAAAGCCGGCGGCGCATCGCCCTCGACCGTTTCATCTATGCCCTCGGCATCCGCCAGGTGGGTCAGGCAACCGCCAAGCTGCTGGCCCGCAACTACGGCACCTTCGAGGCCTGGCGCGCGGCCATGACCAAGGCGGCCGACCCGGATAGCCCGGATTACGCCGACCTGGTCAACATCGACCAGATCGGCCCCTTGGTGGCGGCCGACCTCATCGCCTTCTTCGCCGAGCCGCGCAATCAGACGATCCTCGACGGCTTGCTGGAACGGCTGGACATCGAGGCGGCCGTGGCCCCGGATGTGAGCGGATCGCCGGTCGCCGGCAAGACCGTGGTCTTCACCGGCACCCTGGAGAGCCAGAGCCGCAACGAGGCCAAGGCGCGCGCCGAGGCGCTCGGCGCCAAGGTGGCCGGTTCCGTTTCGGGCAAGACCGATTACGTGGTGGTCGGCGCCGAGGCCGGATCGAAGGCGCGGAAGGCCGCAGAGCTGGGCGTGACCACCTTGAGCGAGCAGGAGTGGCTGGACTTGATCGGGCGCTCGGGCCAATGACTCGCGAGTCCGTCAGCCTGGCCGACATACAGGCCGCCGCGCAGCGGATCGCCGGCCGCGTGCGCCGCACCCCGACGGTCCAAGCGGCTTGCCTGCACGCTCCGACCGGGCCGCTCGACCTGTGGCTGAAGCTCGAAAACCTTCAGGTGACCGGGTCGTTCAAGCCGCGCGGCGCCATCAACTGCCTGCTGCAACTGGACCCCGACCGCGTCGCCCGCGGGATCGTCACCGCCTCGGGCGGCAATCACGGGCTGGCGGTCGCCTACGCCGGACGGCAGGCCGCGACCCGTGCGGTCATCTACCTGCCCGAGACCACGCCCTCGGAGAAGATCGAGAAACTGCACCAGTGGGGCGCCGAGGTGGTGATCGAAGGCACGGTCTGGGACGAGGCCAACCGGGCGGCCCTCGCCCATGCGGAGCGCGAGGATATGGCCCTGATCCACCCCTTCGCCGACCCCCGCGTCGTCGCCGGCCAGGGAACCGTCGGCCTGGAATTTCTGGAGGATGCGCCCGATTTGGATCTACTGGTCGTCGCCATCGGCGGCGGCGGGCTGATCTCCGGCATCGCCACCGCCGCCAAGGCCGTCATGCCGGGCATCCGGGTGGTGGGCGTGGAACCCGTGGGCGCGCCGACGCTCTCACGCAGCCTGGAGGCCGGCGAGCTTGTGACGCTGTCCGAGATCAACACCGCCGTCGGTACCCTGGCGCCGGCGCGTAGCGCACAGATCAACCTGGATATCATCACCCGGACCGTTGACCAGATCGTCCTGGTCGATGACGGCGAGATGGCCGAGGCCGCGCGCTGGCTGTGGTTCGAGTTGGGCATCGCCGCCGAGCTGTCCGGGGCCGCGGCCATGGCCGCCCTCCTGCAGGGCCGCATCGCCGCCGAACCCGAAATGACCGTGGGCGTGCTGGTCTGCGGCGCCGGCAGCGACGGCTTCCCTTAAGGCAGCCCTACGGTTCGACCGGTCGGGTCGCCTGGGCGAGCCAGGCCGCCGTCTCCTGGTCGAGCAGCGGCGTCAGCTCGTCGCACACGCGGGCGTGGTAGGCGTCGAGCCAGGCCCGCTCTTCGGCGGTCAGCAGCGAGACCTCGACGAGCGACTGGTCGCTGGGTGCCAGCGTCAGGGTCTCGAAGCCCAGCATGTCCTGCTCCTCGCCCTCGGCCTTCGCGTCCTCGGTCACGGCGACCAGGTTTTCGATCCGGATGCCATAGGCGCCGACCTTGTAGTAGCCCGGTTCGTTGGACACGATCATGCCCGGATCGAGGGCGATGCGGTTGGCGATCTTGGAAATGCGCTGCGGCCCCTCGTGGACCCCCAGATAGCTGCCGACGCCGTGGCCGGTGCCGTGATCGTAATCGAGCCCCGCCTGCCACAAGGCCAGTCGGGCCAGGCTGTCGATCTGGCTGCCGGTGGTGCCGCGCGGGAAACGGGCGCGGGCCAGCGCGATGTGGCCCTTGAGCACCCGCGTGAAGCGGTCGCGCATCTCAGGCGTCGGATCGCCGATGGCCAGCGTTCGCGTCACGTCGGTCGTCCCGTCCAGATATTGCCCTCCGGAATCGACCAGATAGAGCTCGCCCTTGGCCAAGTACCGGTTGCTTTCTTCGGTCACCCGGTAATGCATGCTGGCGCCGTTCGGCCCCGACCCCGAGATGGTGTTGAACGACAGATCGCGCAGCTCCGCCGACTCGGCCCGAAAGGCCGTCAGCCGCTCGGCGGCGTCGATCTCGCTGATGCCGACATTGTCCCCGACATCGGCGGTCGCGGCCGCGAGCCACGCCAGGAACCGGGTGAGCGCAACCCCGTCGCGCCGATGCGCGTTGCGGGCGCCGTCCAGCTCGACCGCGTTCTTCCTGGCCTTGGGAAGCAGGCAGGGATCGTCGCCCTTGACGATCTTGGCCTCCGCCGCCTTCAACCGGTCGAACACCCAGGCCGCGCCGGTCGCCGGATCGGCTTGCACCGCCTTGCCCGCCGCCACCAAGGTGTCCAGCGCCGCGCCCAGCTCGGCAGGCGCATGGATGCTCACCTCCTCGCCCAGGTGGTCCTGCAGGCCGGGCACCAGCTTGCGGCTGTCGATGAACCAGTCCACATGGCCGTCGGCGTGAACCACCGCGAACGACAGCGCCAAGGGTACGTGGCTCACGTCGCCGCCGCGCACGTTGAGCAGCCAGGCGATGGAATCCGGCAGCGTGAGCACGGCCGCATCGGCGCCGTTCGAGGCCAGGGTCTTGCAAATTTCCCGGCGTTTGTCCGCCGAATCCCGACCCGCGTAGGTCGCGGCGTGGGCGACAACGGGGGCAATCGGCGGCGCGGGCTGGTCGGCCCAGACGGCATCCACGGGGTTGGTTTCGCAGGCGGCCAGACCGCCGCCGGCCTTCTCTGCCGCGGCGCTCAGGCGCGCCACCTGGCCATGCGTGTGCAGCCAGGGGTCGTAGCCCAGCTTTGCCTCGGGCGGCAGATGGGCCTCGATCCAGCCCTCGGGCGGCTGTTCGATCAGGTGCTGCGGCGCATAAAGCGTGGTGTCGACCTGCGCCCGGGCCTGCAAGGTGTAGCGCCCATCGACGAAGATCGCCGCCCGATCCGCCAGCACCACGGCGACACCGGCCGATCCGTTGAAGCCGGTGAGCCATCCCAGACGCCCCGCCTGCAGGGCGACATATTCTCCTTGGTGCGCGTCGGCGCGCGGCACCAGAAATCCGCCCAGTCCCTGGCGGGCCAATTCGCCGCGCAACGCCGCGAGCCGGGCAGCCGCGTCCAACGGTTCACCAGCCGCGGCGGCCTGGGCGGCCTTCAATTCGGTCTTGAGGGCCTGCAACTGGTCCTCGAGCGCCGAGGGCAACGCGTCGCCGATGAGCGCCATCCACGCCCGCGGATCGAAACCCTCGGGCGCCGCCAAGACCCCCGTCAAGAGATCGCGGATGCCAGCGGCGTCGTACGCGCTGCCCGCCTCGGACAGCAGGCCGTCGAGCGCCTGGTCACCGGCATAGCTTATCGAGTCTCGTGTCATAGGACCGCCCAGATGCGCCGGATAGGGTGCCTGGCAAGCTATGTCCCCCACCCCCGGCTGACAAGACCCGGTGTTTGGAATCCGGGTGCAGGAAGCGGGCCAAGAGCTATGCCGGCGGCGCAATGCTGCAGTGCAATATCTCCGCTCCCGTTGCCGGCTCCGGCGGCTCATCTTCGCAGTAACGACGGGTGATGCAGACGTGTTCACGCTGCGCACCGCCAGTGTTTGTTAACCCAGCGATGAAGTTCGCACGATCGACTAAGGAGTTCGACTCATGTCTCGTTTGACCGAGAGAGAGATTTTGGAGATTCGCCGGGTCAAGGGCGCCGTTCACCAAGGGGCGCGAGATGAGGTTTCTCAGGTTTGTCTCGCCGACGGGACGCCGTCCCGGCAATCAACGCCGCTTGCCGATTTCGCAACCATCGTGGCCCGCCACAGCGGCCTGGCCGATATTGGTTGGGTCCTTCGGCACAAGATCGCCGCTCCCATCCTGCATGCCATTCGCGTGCGGCAGGCCATCAGGGCACTGGAGCCGATGAGCGATATCCTGTTGCGGGACATCGGCATCGACCGGAACCGGATAGAAGAGACCGTCAGGGGCATGGTTGCCGATTCAACGCCCGCGATGCGCCCGGCGGTTGGCCCTTTCGCGGCCCTGCGGCGCTGGCAGAGCCAGCGGCACACGATCAACGAGCTGAGCCGCCTGAACGACCGTGTCCTCAAAGACATCGGAATCCTTCGGAGCGAAATTCCGAACCTCGCCGCACGGATGCACAGGACCGGGACGGACGGCCGCATGGCGGGACTTGGTTCCGATCATGTGATGGCCCGCACCACGTCTGCGATGCACGGCATCCAGCAGTGGAACCTGAGCCGGCAGGCAGCCAACGATATGGCCCGCATCGATCAGGAAGCCCTGGCCGACCTGGGTTATGTGAAGGGCGACGTCGACAGGGTCCCCGAGGGGCTTTCGGAGCGTAAGCTCGCCGCCGGCTGAAAGAACCCGGAATAGCCGAGCCAGACAGACGCGGCTCGCGCAAACGGCCAACGCCTCCCGATTGGCCGCAGCGTGAGCCGTGCTTTCTTTTCCCTAACCGGCCAGGACCAGGGTGACCCACTCGCCCAGTGCAATTCGCCGATTGCGCCTGAGGCCCGCGGCCCGGTAGCGGGCGATGACCGCGGGTTCCTGATCCCGCAGCAAGCCGGACAGAATGACGATGCCCCGCGGCGCCAGGTTGCGGCGCAGATCGCCGGCCATGCGGATGAGTGGCCCGGCCAGGATGTTGGCGGCGATCAGGTCATAGGGTCCGCGCTGGGCCACGGCCGCGTGACGGAACCCGTCCGCCTGAATGGCACGCACCCGGCGTGCGACCGCGTTCAGGCGGGCGTTCGCAATCGTCACCTGCACGGCCACCGGATCCACGTCACAGGCCATCACCGCGGCCGGCCACAGCTTGGCCATGGCGATGGCCAGAACCCCGGCACCGCAGCCGAGGTCGAGCGGCCGATGCGGCCGCGCCCGGCGCGCCAGCCCGTCGAGCGCCAACAGGCAGCCCCGGGTCGATTCGTGGTGGCCGGTGCCGAAGGCCTGTCCGGCGTCGATGCGGATCGCGATCGTCCCCGCCGGCGGCGGGTCCGCCAGGGGCGCACCGAACAGGTAGAAACGCCCGGCGCGCACCGGCGGCCGGGCCTTCCGGCTCTCCACCGCCCAGTCGAGCGGCGGCAGGCATTCCAGCACGACCTCGGGCACCGCCGTCCCGGTGGCGGCCGCGGCAGCGGCCAGCAGGGCATTCAGCTCCGCCGGGTCCGGCTGGGTGGCGAAATAGGCCTCGAGGGGCACGGGACGGGGCGTATCGGGTGGGCCGGTGACGGTCGCCCCGCCGAGGCGCTGCAGCGCCGCCTCGATCAGACCGAGTGCCGCCCCGGGCACCGAAAGCAGGAGTCGGACTCCGCCGGATTCGGCAGACACCCGCCTAACCCGCCTGATCCTCCGGGACCACGAAGCCGGCCATCACCTTCTTCTGACCCGCCTTGTCGAAGCCGATGGTCAGGCGTTCGCCATCTACCTTCTGCACGGTCCCGTAGCCGAACTTGTGGTGGAACACCCGGTCCCCCGCCGCGCGGCCCTGCCCGGCCAAGGGCTCGACCACCGTGGGCACCACGTCGATGAAGCGTTCGCCGCGGCCGGAGCGCGCCCGCGCCCGCACCATGCCCGGCGACCAGTGGG
>JAZFZX010000253.1:0-2109 GCA_036444135.1 Kiloniellales bacterium
TCGATATCTCTTTCTATGACGACGCGCCCCGGGCGATACAGGCCGCGCGAACGCGCCTCCAAAGGGGCGGCCTCGAAGAATTGCGGCGGGTGGTCTCCGGACACGGAATTGAATGTGATTGGCAGCCTTGGGGAAACCTCTATGGCACGATCACCGAGCAAGAGGACCGCTGGCTTTCGCGATTGGCCGTGAGGTACGCCGATGCCGGTGAGCCCCTGGAAGAGTGGCCGGCCGGCCGAGTGGCCGAGATCACCGGGTCGAACAGATTTCTGCGCGGGCTGTTCCATCCCGGTACCGTTCTGGTGCAGCCCGTGGCGTTGGTCCGAGGGCTGGCCGCCGCGCTTCCCGGAAACGTCCGCCTGTTCGAGAACAGCCGCGTGCGGCGGATGAACCGTCGCGGACAGTGCCTCAAAATCCTGACCGGCGAAAGCCAGATCGAAGCGGAAAAAGTCTTCATCTGTGCCAACGGCGGCACACCCGATCTGGGTCATGGCAAGCACCGGCTGGTGAGGGTCTCCACCTTTGCCGCAATGACCCCGCCGCTCGACGGTTGGCCCGGCGGCATCGGGGATGCCGAGGCCTTCGGTCTTTTGCCTTCGTTCCTCGGCGGCCCCACCCTCCGCAGAACAAGGGACCACCGCCTCCTCGTTCGCCAGAACGAGGCGTTTACGCCCAGAGGGCCCCCGACGGCGGCTGAATACGCGCGGTTCTCGGATCAGGCGCGACGGACAGTCGAACTGCTGTGGCCCGAGTTGGCCAAGGTGCCGTTCGAATTCATCTGGAGCGGTGTCATGTCACTGACCCGCAACAACGCTCAAGTTTTCGGCGAGTTCGGGAAAAACGTCTTCGTCTCGGCGTTCTGCAATGGCGCGGGGAATACCTTCGGGACCATGGCGGGGATACTCTTGGCGGAGCTGAGCGCCGGCCAGTCCAGCGATCTGCTTACAGACCAGTTGAGCTTGCCGCCGCCGCGCTGGGTGCCGCCGGACCCGCTTTGCGGGATTTTCGTAAATCGGGAGATCGCCGCCGCGGACCGGAGGCTCGCGGCCGTCTACGCGGGCCAAGCCGGCCGATGACCGACCTTCAGCCCACCTTCGCGGCAGTGGCGGCGCAGGCAGATAGACGCAGTGGGTGATGTGAAGGGGATGGCGGTGGGAAAGGCTCAGCTTTGCGGCCGGACCCGCGCCTACCTTAATCTCATCAGCGCGGAGCCGTCACCGCAAAGCCGGAAGGATATAATCCTCGATATGAGGAAAACAAAATATGGTTAACGTTTTGTTAAGATTTTTGCCAAGCCGACTCGAACCGCGCGGCCCTGCGGCACCTCCGCGGGCCGATTGAGCCTGTTGTACAGGGGTCTCTCGGTGTAGATTGAAAAGGAAGGCTGGGGTGCCGGCGGCAGGCGTCGGCTGAGAGCAAACCCATCGAACCTGATCTGGGTCATGCCAGCGAAGGGAGCCGTTTTTGGTTACCCACCCTAAATCGAGCATCCGCAAAGGCCCGCGCGTCGCCATCATTGGCGCCGGCATCTGCGGGCTGGGCATCGGCTGGCGCCTGGCCGCGGCCGGCGCCGATGTGGAGGTCTTCGAGCGGGGCGAGGCCGGGCGGGGCGCGACCTGGGCGGCGGCGGGCATGCTGGCCGCCGGCGTCGAGGCGGAGCCGGGCGAGGAAGCGCTGCTCGCGCTCAATCTCTGGAGCCAAGGACTGTGGCCGGATTTCGCGCGCGCGCTGGAGGCCGCCTCCGGCATCGAGGTGGGCTATCGCGACGAGGGCACGCTGGTGGTGGCACCGACGCGCGACGATGCGGCGCGCCTGCGCGCGACTTACGACTACCAGACGGGCCTGGGCATCGACCTGGCGTGGCTGACCCCGGCCGAGGCGCGGCGGCGCGAGCCCTATCTCGGCCCCAACCTGGCCGCCGCGGTGTACAGCCCGAACGATCATCAGGCCAACAACCGTCAGGTCGTCCGCGCCCTGTGCGGGGCATTCCTGGCCGCCGGTGGCCGCCTGCACGAAAACTGCCCGGTGACAGGTCTCGATCTCGCGGCCGGACGGGTCCGTGGCCTGTGGGCCGGGGAGCGGCGGGTGAGCGCCGACGTGGTGGTCCTG
>JAZFZX010000254.1:0-12328 GCA_036444135.1 Kiloniellales bacterium
TCCGCAACAGCCCGCGCAGCGTTAGGGCCAGCACCAGATCGAGCAGCAGCAAGGCAAGCGCGGCGGCCAGGATCCAGGGCTTCAGGTCGGTCTCGCCGCTGCCGCTGTAGAACCCCAGACGGACGCCGGGCGGCAGATCCTTGATCGGACGCAACGACGGATCGCTGGTCACCAGGTTGTGGGCACGCTGTTCGCCCTCGCGGCCGTAGAATCCGGGCGGATTGGCCGGGCCCACCAGGCCCGCCTCCAAAGCCGAGGAATCGAGGGCCAACGCCGTTGCCGGGGGTGGCCCCAGCCGGCCGAACCCGTCCAGTGCGGCAAGCGGCGGCAGCGGTTCGGCTGCCGATTGTTCGGGCGTTATGCCCTGGCTGATCGCCACGAGGCGCCGCAGCATATCGACAAAAAGCCCCGACAACGCGAAGTTGGACCATTCGTTGTTGGCGGTGGTGTGAACCAGCACGATCCATCCCTCGCCGCGCTTCGCGGCGGTCACCAGAGGCGTCCCGTCGGCGAGCCGCGCCCAGGTCTTCTCACCGAGGTCCAGCGAAGGCTCGGCCAGGACTTGCCGCTCGATGAGCACCTCGCGAGAGGGCGTCAGCCCGGCGAAGGGCCCCTTTGGGTCGAACGGAGCCAAGCTGGCCGGCCTTTCCCAGGTCATGATGCCGCCCATGATGCGGTCGCCGCCGCGCAGCGCCACCGGCAACAGGGGATCACCGCTGGCCGCGGCCAAGCGCGGGCCTGCGAATCGCACAAGCAGGCCGCCGCGCTCCACCCAGGAGGACAGACGCTCTTGTGCCGCATCTTCGAGCGGTCCCATGTCGACGACGGCAATGACGGCCAGTTCGCGTTCCAGCAGCTCCTCGGTCGAACCCCGTCGAAGCTCGGTATAGGGCGACAGCGCCCGCTCCAGATAGTAGAGCTGGCTCAGCAATGGCTGGGCGTGATCCGCCGATGCCGCTTCGACGAGCCCCACGGGACGGCGCCGCCAGCGCTCGTCCAGCAAGAGGACGGCGCCGGCCTGCAATTCCCCCTCGATGTGCAGGCGGGCGATTCGGTTGCGCAGCTCGATCGGCACATCGAGGGTTGCCGATGCCTCGTGTTCGCCTTCCGCGAAGCTGATCGGCGTCCGTGCGATGAAGCGGCCGTCTTCGCCGATGGCTATGACGGCGGCGCTGTCGGGCTGGTCTGCCGCGGCGCGGCGCACCCGGAGCACGAGCAAGGCCGCTTGGCTGTCGGGGGGCAGAATCAGGCGCGGCAGGTCCTCGTCCGGGTCGCGCAGCAAATCCAGCCGTCCGAGGCTTTGCAGGTGCGTGGCCAGGGCATCGACCCGGCCATCATCGATCCCGTCGGACAGCCAGATGACGTGTGCGGAGCCTTGCAGGTCCAACCCACGAGCGGCCGCCAGCACCGCCTCGCGGTCGGCGAACCACGGCTTGGGTTCGATGCTTTGGATATGGCGCCGGGCCTCTTGTGGGGTGAGCAGGTTGCTGGCCGCCACAGGCTGATCGAGCGGCTGGCGCGTGCTGGTCAAAACGACGACCGGCCGCGCTTGCCGTTCGGCCTGGGCCAGGAGATCATCCAGCATCTCCCGGCGCGCGTCCCAGTGCCGTGCGGCGGCCCAGCCGTCGTCGATCACCAGCACCAGCGGGCCGCTGCCGGTCAAGCGTGCCGAGGGGTTGAGCAGCGGCTGGGCGAGCGCGACGATCAGGAATCCGGCGGCCGCCAGGCGCAGCACCAGCAGCCACCACGGCGTGCGCGCCGGCGTCTGTTCCGGCGAGGCTAGACCGAGCAGCAGGCGAATCGCCGGGAAGCGAATGCGCCGCGGGGCCGGCGGCGTGACCCGCAACAGCCACCACAGGACCGGCAGGCCCGCCAGGACCGTCAGGAGCCAAGGTTGCGCAAAGGCGATTTGACCCAGTTGGAGCATGGTCACTAGCCCGCGGGGCTCTCCGAAAGCGCGGTGTAGAGCGCCAGGAGCGCCGTTTGCGGCGGCCGGTCGGTCGAATGCTGCGACCAGCCCCAACCGACGGCGCGCGCAATGGCCTTCAAACCAGCCTGCTGGGCGGCCATTCGCTCCATGTATTCGCCCCGTACCGATTCCACCCGGGACAACAGCCAGGCCTTTTCGCCCTCGAGCCCCTCGAAGTGCACGCGGCCCTCGAACGGTAGAGCCAGCTCGGCCGGGTCGAGGACCTGCAGAAGATGCCCTTTGACGGCGCGTTCCGCATAACCGCGGACGGCCGCGTCGATCTGCTCCAACGGCGCCAGCATGTCTCCGATGAACACCATCTGGGCGTGCCGCGGCAAGGGCACGACGGGTGGCAGGTCGGGCCCGCCGGTATCCGGGCTGCTCGGATCGTCTTGCTCGGCCGCCGGACCCCCGGGATTGCCGCGGCGGGCGCCGCCCGACGGCGCCAGGGCGGGAAGTTCGCCGCGCGCGATTTCCGCGGCCAGGCGTGACAGAGCGCCGCGCCCGGCGGTGGGGCGGCGGCCGCTGCCGAGCAGTGCGATCCGCTCTCCGCCGTGAACCAGCAGGGCCGCGAGCGCCAAGGCAAGCAGGTCGGCGCGGTCGCGCTTGGTTGGCCAGCTGTCGCTCGAATGCCAGTCCATCGACCGCGAGAGGTCGCGCCAGATCCAAACCGACTGCGCGGCTTCCCATTCCATCTGCCGGGTAAAGACGTGATCCGATTTGGCCGATTGGCGCCAGTCGATGACCTGCGGCGGGTCGCCCACCTCGTAATGCCTGAACTGCCAGAAGGCCTCGCCCTGACCGACCCGGCGGCGCCCGTGCACGCCCTGCACCACCGTGGAGGCCACCCGCTCGGCGGCCACCAGGATCGGCGGCAGGGTCGCGGCGAGCTGCTCGGCCCGCTGGCGAAGGCTCGGGGCGTTCGAGGCCGAGCTCACGCTCTCAAGTCCTCCTTAGCGAAAGGGCGCTGCCAGCCGGTCGATGACCTGGTCGATGGTCACGCCATCGGCCCGCGCCGCGAAATTGAGCGCCATGCGGTGCCGCAGGATGGGTCCCGCCAATGCCAGCACGTCGTCCACCGAGGGCGCGTAGCGGCCGTCCAGAAGTGCCCGCGCGCGCACCGCCAGCATGAGGGCCTGGCTGGCCCTCGGACCCGGTCCCCAGGCCACCTGCTGTTCGATTTCGGGATGGCTTGTGCTGTCGGGTCTGCCGCTGCGAACCAGGTCGAGGATCGTCTGCACCACGGCTTCGCCGACCGGCACGCGCCGGACCAGCCGTTGGGCATGCAACAGTTCCTCGCCGCTCATGACCGTCACGGCCTCCGAAATCTCCGCCCCGGTCGTGGCGATCAGCATCTGCCGCTCGGCCTCCAGGTCGGGATAGCCGATGTCGATCTCCATCAGGAACCGATCGAGCTGCGCCTCGGGCAGCGGATAGGTGCCCTCCTGTTCCAGCGGGTTCTGGGTCGCCAGGACATGGAACGGCTTGGGCAACTGATGGTTATTGCCGGCGACGGTCACCCGGTGTTCCTGCATGGCCTGCAGCAAGGCGGACTGCGTGCGTGGACTTGCCCGGTTGATCTCGTCGGCCATCAGCAACTGGCAGAACACCGGACCCGGAATGAAGCGGAACGACCGGCGGCCGTCCTCGCGCTCCTCCAGCACCTCGGAGCCCAGGATATCGGCCGGCATCAGGTCGGGCGTGCACTGGACACGCTTGTCTTCCACGCCGAAGACCACGCCCAGGGTTTCAACCAGGCGGGTCTTGGCCAGGCCGGGCACGCCGATCACCAGCGCGTGCCCGCCGGCCAAGAGCGTGATAATGGTTTGATCGATGACCTGCTGCTGGCCGAAAATGACCTTGCCGATGCTATCGCGCACGCGACGCAGCCTTTCACCGAGCGCCTCGATCTCTGCGACCATGCGATCGGCGGTGTCGGCGGCGGTGGGGGCGGTAGGGTTCACTGTCACGTACGAAATCCCCGTGTTTGCCAAGCGGGAGAATGAGCCTTGACCAAGGATACATCGCGAACCGGCGGTTACCAGCAGAACATAGGTACTTCACGGCCTTCTGACGAGCCGCAATCCGAAGGGCCCGTGCTACCCTTTTGCGGCGACTTCGATATTCGCATCGCCCGTGACGGCACCTGGTACTACAGAGGCTCGCCGATCGGCCGCAAAGCCCTGGTGAAACTCTTCGCAACGGTGTTGCGGCGAGACGACTCGGGCGAATACTGGCTGGTCACGCCGGTTGAGCGGGGCCGCATCGTGGTGGACGACGCGCCGTTTACGGCGGTGGAATGCACCGCGACGGGCAGCGGCATGGACCAGAAGCTCAGCTTCCGCACAAATCTGGACGACTGGGTCGAGGCCGGGCCCGAACATCCGATTCGCGTGGCTCTGGCGCCTGACACGGAGGAGCCGAGCCCCTATATCGAGGTCAGGCACCGGCTCGAGGCCCTCATCGTGCGCTCGGTGTACTATCAGCTTGTCGACCTGGCCGTGGAACACCAGGTCAACGGCAAGGATCATCTGGGACTATGGAGCAACGGGACATTCTTTCCCCTCGGCCCGGTTCCCTGACGGCGGAACAGGTGGTGGAGCGGCTGGCCGCCGCGGACGCGCCGGCCCGGCGCACCTCGCCCAAGAGTCCGGCCGAGACCGGGCCGCCCGAACGGCCGCGCGGCGACCACGACCTGAACCCGGATTTCTACAAGCCCGGCAGCCCGCTGGTTCCCGCTGCGGTCCTGGTGCCGATCGTCACCCATGCCGAGGAACTCAGTTTGCTTCTGACCCGCCGCACCGAGCATTTGAACGATCATGCCGGCCAGGTCAGCTTTCCGGGCGGGCGCATCGATTCCGCCGACCGGGACGCCTGGGCCGCCGCCCTGCGGGAAACCGAGGAAGAGGTCGGCCTGCCGCGCGACCGGGTGCGCCTGGCCGGGACGCTCGATACCTATGTGACGCGCACCGGCTTCGAGGTGACGCCCTTGGTGGGGTTGGTCGCGCCGCCCCTCGCGCTCACGCCCGACAGCTTCGAGGTCGCGGAAGTCTTCGAGGTGCCGCTGGCCTTCTTCCTCGACCCCGCCAATTGCGAGATTCACAGCCGTGTCTACGAGGGCAAGGAGCGCTATTTCTTCGCTTTCCCCTACCGTTCCCACTACATCTGGGGCGCGACGGCGGGCATGTTGGTCAATCTGGCGGAGGTTCTGAGCGCACCATGTTGAGAAAGCTGCTCATGGTGGCGCTGCCGCTGGCGTTGCCTTTCGTCGCCTACGCCCTTTACTTGGCGATCGCACGGCGCCGGGCGCAAAGGGCGGAGGACAAGCCGGTGCCGCGCTGGCAACAGGCGCCGTGGACCTGGATCGCGCTGGCCAGTGTACTGCTGATGGCCGCGTCGCTGGTCACCTTCGGGCTCAGGAGTGGCGTCGAACCAGGCACCCAGATCGAACCGCCGCGCTTCCTCGACGGCGACATCGTGCCGAGCCGATCCGTCGAAGAGTGAACCTTGCCGCGCCCTGATCGCCCGCTTTGACGATGACTCCCGCCGGAAAGATCGAACCGCAGGATTGGATGATGGCGCCGGAGACGCAGGCGGTGCTCGCGGCCCTGAGCGCGGATGGCGCGGAGCCTCGTTTCGTCGGCGGCTGCGTGCGCGACGCCGTCGCCGGGCGGCCGGTCAAGGACGTGGACCTGGCCACGCCGGACCCGCCGGAGCGCGTGACGGCCTTGCTGGAGCGTGCCGGGATCAAAGCCGTTCCGACCGGCCTCGAACACGGCACGGTGACGGCGGTGTCGGGGGGCCGGCCGTTCGAAGTGACCACCCTCAGGGTGGACGTGGAAACCTACGGCCGCCGGGCGCGTGTCGCCTACACGGACGACTGGCAGGCCGATGCCGCGCGCCGCGACCTGACCATCAACGCCCTTTCCTGTGCGCCGGATGGAACGCTTTACGATCCCTTCGGCGGTCTGGGGGATTTGCGCGACGGCCGGGTGCGCTTCATCGGCGATCCGCGCCAACGGATTCGGGAAGACTACCTGCGGCTCCTGCGCTTTTTTCGGTTTCACGCCCATTATGGGAAGGGTGGCCCCGATCCGGAGGGCCTGGCGGCGGCAACGGAGCTGGCGGCGGAGGCGACGGACCTGTCGGGCGAGCGGGTCCGCGACGAGTTGCTCAAACTGCTCGCCGCCGATGATCCGCTGCCGGTGCTCGAACTGATGCACGCGCACGGTGTCCTGCGCAGCTTTTTGCCCGAGACCGCGGGCATGGCGGCGCTGGCGGGCCTGTTGACGGTCGAACCCGATGACGACGCGCCCGACAGCCTGCGCCGTTTGGCGGCGGTCCTCGAACCGGATTTGAATGCGGCCGAGGCCGTGGCCAAGCGGCTGCGTCTGTCGCGGGCCGAACGCGAGCGCCTGGGCCAGCTCCTGTCATCCGGCGGGCCGCCGGATGCCGCGGTTCGCGTCGGCATGCCGGAGACTCGACTGCGGGTGGCGCTGTACCGCCTGGGGGCGGAAGCAGCGCGCGACGGCCTGCTGCTGGATTGGGCGCGGCGTCCCGAAGACGCCCGATCCAAGCTTCGCGAAGATCTGCAATCCGGCCTGGCCGTCATGGCCGCCTGGCGGCCCATAAGGTTCCCGTTGCAAGGGCGTGACGCGGTCGCACTTGGCATTCAGACGGGCCCCGGCGTGGGCGCGCTGTTGACCGAGATCGAGGCCTGGTGGATCGCCGAGGACTTCCAACCCGACCGGCAGGCTTGCCTGGCCCGGCTGAAGAATTTGGCCGCCGACGCGGCCTCCTAAGGCCAAGCGGCCTCGGGCGGCAGCGACATGAGAATGGCCTCCGGGTTGCCGCCGGTCATTAGGCCAAATTTGGTGCCGCGGTCGTAGATCAGGTTGAACTCGGCGTAACGGCCCCGCTTGACGAGCTGGTGGCGGCGCTGTTCCTCGGTCCAGGGTTCCACCATGTGGCGGCGCACGAGCTGGGGGTAGATATCGAGGAACGCCAGGCCCACGTCGCGCGCGAAAGCGAAATCGGCCTCCCAATCGCCGCTGTCCAAATAGTCGAAGAAGATGCCGCCGACGCCGCGCGACTCGCCTCGGTGTTTGATGAAGAAGTACTCGTCGCACCAGGCCTTGAAGCGCGGGTGGTAGTCCGGATCGTGGCGGTCGCAGGCCGCCTTGAGCGCGGCGTGGAAGGCGGCGGTGTCCACCTCCACCGGGTACATGGGGCTGAGGTCCGAACCGCCGCCGAACCAGGCCTTGGTGGTGACGATGTGGCGGGTGTTCATGTGGACCGCGGGAACCAGAGGCGAGCGCAGATGGGCCACCAGCGAGACGCCGCTGGCCCAGAACCGCGGGTCGTCTTCGGCGCCGGGAATCTGCTTGGCGAAGTCGGCCGGGAAGCGCCCGCCGACGGTCGAGATGTTGACGCCGACTTTCTCGAACACCCGGCCGCGCAGGATCGACATGACGCCGCCGCCGGCCGACTCGTCGTCCTGCGGTTCGCGCTGCCAGGCCGTCTGCTGGAAGCGCCCCGGGGGGACCTCGGCGAACCGCGCCGCGTTGGCACCCTCGAGTTCGTCCTCGATGGCCTCGAAGGCGGCGCAGATGCGGTCCCGCAGCTCCGTGAACCAGGCGGCGGCGCGCTCTTTCCGGTCTTCGCCCGGCAGGCTCATCATTCAGGTCCCCGGGTACTGGTCGGTCTGTCTCAAGGCTTCCCCCAATACCATAGCGGCGGCGAGCGCCACGTTGATCGACCGCAAGCCGGGGCGCATCGGAACGAACACCCGCGCATCGGCCGCCTCATGGACTTCCGGCGGCGCACCCGCGCTCTCGCGGCCGACCATAAGGCTGTCGCCGGCCTGGAATGCAAAGGCCGTGTAGGCCCATTCGCCCTGCGTCGTCAACAGCACCAGGCGCCCGCGCGGCGCCTGCTGGTAGGCCTGCCAGGAGCGGTGGCGGACGATCTCGACCCGGTCGAGGTAATCCATGCCGGCGCGGCGCAACCGGCGGTCGTCCATGAGAAAGCCGCAGGGCTCGATCAGGTCGACCGCCAGGCCCAGGCAGGCGGCCAGACGAAATAGGGTGCCCGTGTTTTGCGGTATGTCGGGTTCGTAAAGGACGAGACGCATGGCGGCAGGGGCTTGCGGCGGTGGATCCGGCTTTTACGGCTTTGCGTTCCCAGACGTTTTCCTCTAAATCTGACCTGGGACGCAAGCCACCCGCCACGCGCGCCGGGACGTCGCGCATCGCGAGGTGGCGGTCGGGGCTCCGGCGGAACGGCCCATGATGCCTTCTGTCCGGGACCGATGCTATGATAACCGGTTCTTCGGGGGAGCCGGAACGGGGGATCGGAGGGCAATACCAAAATGGCGGAAACGGAGAGTGCCGCGCAGGTACCGCATGCGGACGGGGACGAGTCGCGGCGCGATTTTCTTTACCTTTTGACCGGTGCCATGGGCGCGATCGGTACCGGTGTCGTGATCTGGCCTCTTATCAACTCGATGAACCCCTCGGCCGATGTCTTGGCCTTGGCCTCGACCGAGGTGGACATCTCGCCGGTCGAGGTGGGGCAAGCGATCACCGTAACCTGGCGCGGCAAGCCGGTTTTCATCCGGCACCGCACGGCGGTGGAAATCGAGGAGGCCCGCGAGGTGGATGTCGCTGACCTGCGCGATCCCCAGAGCGACGACGACCGGGTGGAAAAGCCCGAGTGGCTGGTGATGGTCGGCATCTGCACGCATCTGGGCTGCATCCCCAAAGGAAACAGGGTCGGCGAACCGAAAGGCGAGTTCGGCGGCTGGCTGTGCCCCTGCCACGGCTCGCACTACGACACCTCGGGACGGATTCGTAAGGGCCCGGCGCCCGACAATCTGGCGGTGCCTCCGTACGTGTTCCTCGACGAAACCGTCATAAAGATCGGCTAGGGGGCAGACAGATGAGCGGTTCTTTCATGAACAACCCCGTGGTCCGGTGGATCGAGTACCGCCTGCCCATTTTCTCGTTCATCGATCATTCCATCGGCTCGGAATATCCGACGCCCAAGAACCTGACCTACTGGTGGAACTTCGGGTCGCTGGCCGGTTTGGCCCTGGTCATCATGATCGTGACGGGAATCATGCTGGCGATGCAGTACACGCCGCACGTGGACCACGCCTTCGACTCGGTCGAGCGCATCATGCGCGACGTGAACAGCGGCTGGATGCTGCGCTACATCCACTCCAACGGCGGATCGTTCTTCTTCATCGTGGTCTACATCCACCTCTTACGCGGCCTCTACTACGGCTCCTACAAGTCGCCACGCGAGATTCTCTGGATTTTCGGCGTCGTCATCCTGATCCTGATGATGGCGACAGCGTTCATGGGCTACGTGCTGCCCTGGGGGCAGATGAGCTTCTGGGCCGCGACGGTGATCACCAACCTGTTCTCCGCGGTGCCCTTGATCGGCGACTGGATCGTCACCTTGCTGTGGGGCGGCTTCTCGGTCGACAACCCGACGCTGAACCGCTTCTTCTCGCTCCACTATCTGATGCCGTTCGTGCTCGTCGGCATGGTGGTCATGCACATCTGGGCCCTGCACCGCTTCGGCTCGAACAACCCGCTGGGCATCGACGCCAGCGGCCCGCAGGACAAGATACCGTTCCACCCCTATTACACCTTCAAGGACCTTTACGGGGTCGGCGTGTTCCTCGTCTTCCTCGCAGGCTTCGTGTTCTTCGCGCCCAACTATATGGGCCATCCGGACAACTACATCCCGGCCAATCCGATGAACACGCCGCCGCACATCGTGCCGGAGTGGTACTTCCTGCCGTACTACGCGATGCTGCGCGCCGTCGACTTCGACTTTCTGTGGATCGTGCCGGCCAAGCTGGGTGGCGTGATCTTGATGTTCGGGTCGCTTTTGATCCTCTTCATACTGCCTTGGCTGGACCGTTCGCCGGTGCGCAGTGCCCGGTTCCGGCCTTACTACAAGTGCTTTTTCTGGGTTTTCGTCATCGACGCCGTGGTCCTTGGCTGGGTCGGCGCCAACCCGGCCGACGGCGTGGTGGCCGGCATTCCCTTTATCTACATCGGGCAGGTGGCGACCCTTTACTACTTCAGCCACTTTCTGGTGGTCATCCCGTTGCTGGGCATCTTCGAACGGCCAAGACCGCTGCCCACCTCGATCAGCGAACCGGTCCTCAAGGGCGGCGGCACGTCCGCCGGGGCCGCGGCAAAGCCGATGGAGAAGGCCTGATGAAGACGCACAGAAATCGGATTTTGGGCGCCGTCCTCGGCCTTGGCTTCGCGGCTTCCGCCGTCATTGGGGCGCCTTCGGCACAGGCGGCCGAGGGGACCGCGCTTCCACACCAGAGCTGGTCGTTCGACGGCATCTTCGGCAGCTTCGACCGGGCGGCCATGCAGCGCGGTCTGCAGATCTACCGCGAGGTTTGCGCCGGCTGTCACGGGCTGAAACGCATAGCCTTCCGCAATCTGACCGACCTTGGCTACGGCGAGGAGGAGATCAAGGCGTTCGCGTCGGAAGCCACGATCGTCGATGGCCCGGACGATGAGGGCGAGATGTTCGAGCGTGAGGGCCGGCCGCCGGACTATTTCCCCTCGCCGTTCCCGAACGACAAGGCCGCGGCCGCCGCCAACGGCGGGGCGACACCGCCCGATCTGTCCCTGATGGCCAAGGCACGCAAGGGCGGCCCGGACTACATCTACGCCCTGCTCACCGGCTACGAGGACCCCCCGGCCGACTTCGAGCTGATGGAAGGCCTCAATTACAACCCCTATTTCCCCGGCAATCAGATTGCCATGGCGGCGCCGCTCGACGACGACGCGGTGGAATATGCCGACGGGACCGAGGCGTCGCTCGATCAGATGTCCATGGACGTGGCCAACTTCCTCATGTGGACCGCCGAGCCGAGCCTCGAAGTGCGCAAACGCACGGGGGTCAAGGTCATACTGTTCTTGATTGTGCTGACCGCCTTGTTCTATGCGGTGAAGCGGAAGATTTGGTCCGATCTGCATTGAGCCGCCTGCGGGTGGGGGAAGGCAGCCGGCCGCCTTTCGGGCGGCCGTCTTCCGTTTGAAGTGCCCGCATACCGGCCATTTTCAAACTGTTGTCCAACGGTGGTCCGGCGGTTTTCAAACTTTCGTCCCTTTCTTGTTCTTCAGCCGCTTGTCCTGTGCGCTCTTTGCCAGCGCGTAGGACCGCGGGTTGTAGGTGTCCAGGATCTGCGATCCGTGCTCGATACTGTGACCTGTACCGGCGGCAAGCTCGGCTTCGGTTGCGCCAGCCTCGGCCCGCTCCTTCGATGCGGTGCGACGGATATCCAAGAACTGGAGATCGTTGCTGACGCCTGCCGCCCGGCAGGTGTCCCGGAACCGATGCGTAAAGTTGTCACTGAGGTATCGGCGGCCATGCGGGCCACGGATGATCGGCGCGGTCTTCATCGGAATCGCGCCGCTTGATATGCGCGTCGCCTCGATCATCTGCACCGTCTCGGGCCACAGCGGCACCCGCTGTTCCTTCCCGGTCTTGCCCTGCTTCAGCCAGAGGCTTTCTCCGTCGAACTGCTCCCAGGTCAACGCCAGAATGTCGCCCTGGCGCAGGCTGGTGTCGTAGGCGATCTGGATAGTTAAAGCGATGCAGGGCCGACCCGTCTCGCGGGCTTTGTCCATCGCGGCGCGGATATCGGTTTCATCCCACACCTGGGACCTCGGCCCAGGATGTTTGATCCGCACTGCCAGGGCCGGGTTGCTGTTCGTCAATTGATAGCGTAGGCCGAAGTTGAACAGATATCGCAGCCACTTCATGACGCGCGCCGCGCGATCAGTGCTGCCTTGGGTGCGCAGAGCGTCATAGAAGTTCCGGCAATGATCCGGCGTGATCGCTTTAAGCTGTGTTGGGCCGAACACCGGGTCGATGATCCGTAGTGCGTATTCCAGTCCCCTGATCGTGGCCGGTGCCTTGTCACTCCACTCACTTGAGGCGCGTAGCTTGTCGATCAGGTGAGCGAGAGTGCCGATGCGCGGGGCAGGGGAGGCGATCTGCTCGCGCCCGGTGCGAATCTCATCCCATGCCTTGTTCAGCACCCCAGCGCGGGCGACCGCTGTCTCAAGGTCCTTGCCCAGCGACTCCGAGAAGATGCCCGCGGTTTTCATCGCAGGCGTCGCCTGGAAGTAATAGCCGCTCGCCTTGATGACGAGATGCCTAACTTGGATGCGTCCCATCTCTCAATGCCTCTAGTCGTTGTCCAAGCCCGCCGTCGTAGACTTCGCCCGTCAGCCCGCCACGGGCGTCCATCCAAGCATCTATCGCCTTCCGATCACGCCGCCCAGTCACCGGATCAGGTTTGGGGAAACCTTC